>DASVTZ010000077.1 GCA_036387335.1 Longimicrobium sp. | reverse complement strand
GTTCACCCCCGAAGAGATCGCCCACGGCTGCTCGATGAACACCTCGGTGGCGCACGCCACCTGGCTGGACGCCAAGGTCAACTTCATCGACACCCCCGGCTACCTGGACTTCCTGGGCGAAGCGCGCGCCGGCGTGCGCGTGGCCGATGGCGCCCTCGTCGTCCTCTCCGCGCCCGGCGGCGTGGAGGTGGGCACCGAGCGCGCGTGGGAGATGATCGCCGAGCGCGAGCTCCCCGCCATCCTCTTCGTCTCGATGATGGACCGCCCCAACGCGGACTTCGAGCGCGTGTACCAGGACGTGCGCGAGCACCTCACGCCCAAGGCGATCCCCGTGGAGGTCCCCATCGGCAGCGGCGAGAGCTTCCGCGGCATCGTCAACCTCTTCTCGGACCGCGCGCACTTCTACACGCCGGGCACGCAGACCGGCGAGTACGAGGAGGGCGACATCCCCGCGGAGCTGCAGGCCACCGTCGACCGCTACTACGCGGAGCTGATCGAGACCATCGCCGCCACCGACGACACGCTGCTGGAGCACTACCTGGAGGGCGACACCATCACCCGCGACGAGGCGATCCACGCCCTCAAGCAGGCGATGCTGCGCGGCGAGCTATACCCGCTCTTCTGCGGCGCGCCCACGCTCACGTACGGCATCCGCGCGCTCCTCACCAAGGTGGTGGAGCTCCTCCCCTCGCCGCAGGAGCGCCCGGCGGAGATGGCGGAGGGGCGCGGCGGCACGACGGTGGAGCTGCGCGGCCTCAACTCCGACCCCTTCTGCGCCCTGGTCTTCAAGACGACCAGCGAGCCGCACGTGGGCGAGCTCTCCTTCTTCCGCGTCTTCGGCGGATCGGTGCGGAACGGCGACGAGGTGGGGAACGCCACGCGCGACAAGCTGGAGAAGCTGTCGCACCTTTCCGTGCCGCAGGGGCGCGACCGGCTGGAGGTGGACGAGCTGCGCGCCGGCGACATCGGCGTCGTCGCCAAGCTGCGCGACACGCACACCAACGACACCCTCTCCTCCCCCGCGCATCCGCTGATCCTGGAAGGGGTTCGCTTCCCCGAGCCGGACATCGCCGTCGCCGTGGAGAGCGCCACCCGCGGCGACGAGGACAAGCTCTCCGTGGGCCTGCACAAGCTGCACGAGGAAGACCCCTGCTTCTCGGCCGAGTACAACGCCGAGCTGGGCCAGACCATCGCCCGCGGCCTGGGCGAGCTCCACCTCGAGGTGCAGCTGGAGCGGCTGAAGCGCAAAACGGGAGTCAGCGTCGTCGTCCGCGCCCCGCGCATCCCCTATCGCGAGACCATACGCGCGGTCTCGGAGGGCCACGGGCGGCACAAGAAGCAGACGGGAGGGCGCGGCCAGTTCGGCGACGCGCACGTGCGCATCAAGCCCCTCAGCCGCGGCGACGGCTACCGCTTCACCGACGCGGTGGTGGGCGGCGTCATCCCCGGCAAGTACATCCCCGCGGTGGACAAGGGCGTGCAGGAAGCGGCCGTGCGCGGCGTGCTCGCCGGCTTCCCGGTGGTCGATTTCGAGGCCGAGGTCTTCTTCGGCAGCTACCACACGGTCGATTCGTCGGAGGCGGCGTTCAAGGTGGCGGGCTCGCTCGCCTTCCAGGAGGCCGCGTCGCGCGCCGAGCCGGTGATCCTGGAGCCGGTGATGGCCGTCGAGGTCATCACCCCCGACGAGTTCCTGGGCGACGTCATCGGCGACCTGAACCAGCGCCGCGGCCACATCCTGGGAATCGAGCCGGCGGGCCGCGCCCAGCGCCTGCGCGCCCTGGTGCCGCAGTCCGAGCTGTACAAGTACTCCACCACGCTGCGCTCCCTCACCCAGGGCCGCGCCACCCACACCCGCGCCTTCCACGCCTACGAGGAAGTCCCCGCGCACGAGGTGCCCAAGCTGGTGGAGTCCACCAAGAAGGAGCGCGAGGAGCTGCTGGCGGCGCGGTGAGTTGGAGTTCGTCCACGTCATTCCAGTTGACGGGGACGCTGGAGCTCAGGAAATCGAACGGGCGAGTCATGGGGTTAACTCCTGGCTCGCCTGCGCTCATCCTCGCTTCAACTTGCGCGTGATTTGGGTTCCTTGGAACGAGTTTCTTGACCTTTTTCGAACAGCCGCCCAGACTTGGGTCCGGATGAGCCAGTGGCTTGCTTCCGCCAGTGCCAGCCGCTTCAGTCGACATGGCCTTCCTCCGCTTCAACGCCGCCCCTAACCGGTAGATAGTCGTACTCCCACATCATCCCCGCCCCTTCATCAGGAGGCAGTCATGAGATTCATTGGGACGTTGTGTGTTCCGGTACTCGTTACCATTGCGGCAGCGGCACCCGTCTACGGACAGCTGATCCACTGCATCGATCCTCCCTCTACCGCTCCCACCGAGGCCGCGTGCAGGATCGAAGTGGACCCCGCGACTCGCGAACTCCGGCTCCTGTTGCAACTACGCGCGGCGAACGACACCCCCATCGTTGGCCAGCCGGTGACTTTCAGTGCCACACACGGGGTGTTGCGCGACGCGGACACGACCCGTGCGCGTGGCTATGTGGATGTGCTCTGGCAGGGCTCGATCCAAGCGGAACCAATTGTGATCACCGCAAGAGCCTCACTGAACGGAGTCACGACCACGCGGCAGATTCGCGTGTCGCGTCGGACGCCAGTCCCACTGGCGTTCATCAAGAGAATGTCGCCCGCCGGAGACCACTCCGCATTCGCCGGGCGCTTCCTCAGCGATGACATTGAGGCGGAGCTCGAAGCGACGCCAGCGGCTTGCAACCGCACAGTGGTTGTTTTCGAGTATCTCAGTGTCGGCGCGGGAGGCACGCCGGAACCAAAGAAGTATGAATCTCCTGGCCTTTGGAGCGAGCTCGACCGGAATCGCTTCGGCTGCGCAGCACGGCTCCGGTGGGCACTCTCAAGTACGGCCGGAAAGCAGACGCTACGCGCATGGATCAAACGGGATTCGACTTTCGCGGTTCCTAACGATTCAGCGGATGCGCAAAGATACCTGAGGCCATTCGATGCGCGGGCGATCGCGCACGCGCTCCCATCGGTTTTAGCTGGGGCAGCAGTGATTGAAGCGGGTGAGACTGGAGATACCGCCAAGTCTGTCGCCCCTCTGGTTGGGATAGACTTGTCATTGCCGTCGCTCGCCGATTTCCTCAAGCATAGCGAGTTGCAGGGACCAGGGGAGTTAGTTGATCGTACCCGGCTATTCCTCGGGACGGATTTTGGTACAAAACACCTTGCTCGTAATGTCTACCTCGGTGTCGAGCCGCTCGTGCTGTTGCTGGGGCCCCGGGCCGCAGATGTACCGGTGGCTTTCGTCGCGGGGCGTCGCGTAGGGGAAGGAAAGGACAGGTGGTTTGGGGCAGGCTTCGTGAATGCCAGCACCCTCGTGGGGACCGTGTTGAAGGGACTTGGAATCAGCTGACGGGCTGAGCGGATGCGTGTGCGATGTGGGCCAGGGGTAGCAGATACGCGCGCGCCCACGTCCGAGAGAACTGCCCCGCACGAGGTGCCGAGACTCGGAGAGGTCCGCAGAGAAGGAGCGCGAGGAACTGCTGGGGCAAGGCAGCCTTAAACCCGCAGTTCCGCAGTTCCGCAGTGACACGGAGGCACAGAGGGCGGCTTGCTCTCCGTGCCTTCTCGATCACTTCCCATTTTTCTGCCCATATGCGACAAACCCCCGCCGAAAGCTCATTCGCTTACAGCTTCTGCCGCTACTTTGTGGCGTTCTGGATGTTCGGCTACGGGTTCGCCAAGGTCTTCCGCTCGCAGTTCGTAAGCCTCCTCCACGAGTTCGACACCCTGTTCGGCGATCTGTCCGGGCTCGCTCTGGTCTGGGGTTTCTTTGGCTATTCGGACACGTACCGGCTCTTCATCGCCGCGGCGGAGATCGCGGGTGCCGCGCTCCTGCTCTACAGGCGCACCACGCCGTTGGGGGCGCTTCTGCTGTTCGGGATGCTCGGCAATATCGTCCTGATCGACATCTTCTACTCGATCGGCGAAGCGTTGCTGATGGCGCTCATCCTCTTCGGCATGGTGTGCTACATACTTTCAATGCATTGGGCGCCACTCAGGGCGGCACTCGTTCTGCCCGCCGAGGCATCTCATCCGAACGTGGAACGTCGCTCCCGTATCTGGATGCGATACGGCGCGCGGACGATGGTTCTCGGTGCCGCGGTGCAGCTCGCGTACTGGGCCAAGTTCTACGCAAAGACTCGCCCGACGCCGATCGACGGAAGGTGGCGTGTCGAGTCCGTGGTGGCGAAGGGCCGTCCGGCGTCGGCCACGATGCTGGACTCGGCTGCCACGATCTACTTCGAGCCGGAGTTCGCCTACAGGGCGGTGCTGCGGACCCCCAACGGCTTTCGGCAAGCGAGGTTCGACGTTGATGCCGAAAAGGGGCACCTGCGCATCCGCAGGTCGTACTGGAACCCCGGGCGCGTGGTGTTCGACGGCGGCTACCATCTTCAAGGATCTCGGTTGCGCCTGGAGGACGCTGGATCAATTCTTCTGCTGACACGTGCACCGCGATAGCGAGCGGCGAGCGCGACCCACGTTGCACGCCATCAACACCCCCATATGGCTTCGGCATTCTCTCACGCCGCCGCGGCGCTCGCGCTGGGCACCGCGTTCTGGCGCCCGGCTCTGCCCGCACGCTTCTGGATTCTGGGTGCGGCGTGCGCCGTGCTGCCAGACCTGGACGTGATCGCCTTCCGCTTCGGCATCCCGTACGAGCACGTGCTCGGGCATCGCGGCCTGTCGCACTCGCTGTTTTTTGCGGCGCTGCTTGCGGCCGTCGTCGTGGCGCTGTTCTTCCCGCGCGAGCGCCAGCGAGGGAGGCTGTGGCTGTTCTTCTTCCTCGCGACTGCCTCTCACGCCTCTCTGGATGCGCTGACCACGGGCGGGTTGGGCGTGGCCTTCTTCGCGCCCCTGGAGAACAGCCGCTACTTTTTTCCGTGGCGCCCCATTGAGGTCTCGCCGCTGAGCATCAGCCGCTTCTTTACCGTACGCGGGTTGATGGTGCTGCGGAGCGAGTTCGTGTGGATCTGGCTGCCTTCGCTCGTGTTCGCAACGGCCGCGCACGTGTTGCGTAATGAGCAGGCGAAACTTCCGCGCCAGCCACCGTCTCATTGAAGGGGTTGCACATGACGGGATCCAACGACTCGCTCGAGGCGGCACTTGCTCGATTGAACCAGGCTCTAACAGTAGGCCGAAGCCGGAGGTGGTGCCGGACCTTGTGGAGCAGGTTCGTGCGCCTTCGCGACGGGTATCGATGTGTTGTTTGTGACTCGCCGGATCGGGTCGCTGCCCATCATGTTTGCCGGAAGAGCTTCTTGCCCGAAGCCGAGTTCCAAACGGGCAACGGAGCTACGCTCTGTTTCAGTTGTCATAAGGAGTACCACGAAGACTTCAATGGCAAACCGGACTTGCGCTTGCTCATGGATGCCCAGGGAGGTGAGAAAATAGAGCGACTCGCTGTGCTGTATTCTATGCTTTACGACGATGCATGCACGAGGAATCTGTTGAGGGACGACTACTACTTCCTCAGCGATTCAGTCCTTTCGAAGTTCAAGATGTTTCAGGGGTTCGAACCATACTTGGCTTTTGCCGGTTACCGGATAGAACAGGCACGCAGCATCTGGAATCAGAGCCCCTTCGGTACGTTGAGCGCCGTCATCAGCGCACAGGGTCTTGGTCTCGACCCGATGCTTTTTGTGCGTGGACTGGAGCGGGTCCCGCAGTTCGGTGTTGGACAGTCAGTCTTACGTATTCATCTTTGAGGACTGGTTAGACCTATGCGCGATCTTCTTAACTTTGATGACCCGATACACCGCATCCAATCCGCGAGTGCGGTGTTTCAGCGCGGTGTTTACCATCTATTTGTGCTTGGACGCCGGACGGATTGTGATAGCTACGCTTGGGTGATCCGAGCGTATCAGGCAACGTTCCAGCTCTGTCTCACAATCCTGCTGCTGGACTTCACGTACAGGATGGGGAAAGTATCCAGACGGTTACGATCCCACTGCGCCAACCCAAATGCTCCTACCAGAGCAGAGATCGACCCAGCCGCAATCGTAACGCACTCCGTCTTTGAGGATCGCAGTTGGCCCGGTCCCTCAGGAGGACCCCTACAGCCTATTGCAACCACAGCGCTCGATCTGATCACAAGAACGGTGGATGCACGGCATAATCTAATTTACCGACCATTCTTACTGGATCGGGGTGGTTTGCACTGGGAAGACTGCTCGCTCATTGGATTGCTCGAGCGTATCCCTGAGGCCGAGGAGATCAGGGCAGTCTATCAGGAGTTTGCCGACTCTGTGCTCCGCGAGCGCGGTATTGAGATACGGGCGCGTGAGGAGGAGATCGAACGGCTAGTCACTACGACCCCAGCAGATCGGTTGAACTTTTCAATCGGGTCAAAACAGAAATGGGCGGACTACTTTCTGCAGTTGCAGTTTTGGCCCTACGAAGACGAAAACGGTGTTCGTCCCGCCGAGACCATCCTGTCTACCTACGGGCGCACGTTGAGCAACGGTGACGAGCGTTTACTGGCGGAGCTTCGTGATTTCAGAAACCAGCTGTTACGAGTGTCCGAGATTCAGCCGCCCTTGAACCTTGAACCTGAGTGGAGTCTCGGTAAGGTGTGATGTCTTGTTTCGACCCATCGAGGCGAAGATCATCCTGGGCGAAGTAGTCTTACGACTCTGCCCTTCTGACCCATCACATGCGGTGTCGCTGCTTCACGGCACCGTCCTACTGCACCTCCCGGAGACACTTGTGTCGAAAGCCAAGTTCGTCGCTGAGTTCAGCGAGTTGCTCGCGGATCTGCAAGCGGTTCGTGGCTCGCTGCACCTTGACGCTGCGGAGCGCGGAGGGAGCGACTGGGACGAGGCCGGCACAAAGCGCGGTGCGCAGCTCGCCGCATACTTCTGGGATCGATTCGACCGGGAGACGAATGAGTATCTGCTCGTGCGCATCCGCGAGTACGTCAATGATGCGATCTTCTGCCGCGAGGCACAGAAGCTGAAGCCCGATCCCGATCACGCGAACTGCCGCCCCATCGTCACCATCGGCGAACACGGCTCACCCACGTGCGAGATGGAGCGCTGACCTGCTTTTGAGTCATCGTGCGGCCGAACTCTGAAGGAGGTGGGGTATGCTGCTGCCAGATCAGGTCGTCCTGGAGCTCGCGGTGCGGGATGTCGATGTCAGTGAGTTCGGACCGCTATTTTCGCGGCTGGAGGCGGGCGGTGTGACGTTCACCACGCTTGCCGCCGCGCAGGGGCGGTGCGCGGACTGGCTGGAGCGCTTCACGGAGCTCGACAACGACACGCGGAGCGAAACCGGAGATCCGGCCGTGCCGCGCACCCCGGAGGCCATGCGGGACCGGCTGGACTCGTTCGAGCTCGACCCGGAGGCGTGCTTCCTCGCCCTCGACGGTGAGCGCTGGATCGCGTACACGCTGCTGGACCCGAAGCTCAGCCGTGACGGCCGGCTGGAGCAGGGGTGGACGGGCGTCCGCAAGGAGTACCGGCAGCGGGGGATCGGAACGGCGCTCAAGCTGCTCGGAGTCGAGTACGCGCGCGCGCACGGCTACAGGGCGATCGTAACGGCGCCGCGCCGGACGAACGTGGCGAGCTTCACCATGAGCACTCACCTCGGCTTCCGCCCTGACGATGCGCCCGAGTAACGGTGCGGCCCGCGGCGCTTCTCCCACGGGCGCGCCACTTCCTGGGAGCGTAGTCGCGCGCTGAAGCTGCCGGCACCGCTGGCACACGCGTTGCCGCCGCTACGGGGCATGCTGATCTCGTACGTCCTTCCACTGCGCTCCGGCACGGCGCTGCACGGCGGCGGGCTCACCGCGTACCTTCGGTGGCTCTCGGCGCACGCGGAGGTGCTGGTGGTCGACGGGTCGGACGCGGAGGTCTTTGCCGCGCACGCCGCGCAGTGGGGGTCGTTCGTCCGCCATCTTCCGGTGGACCCGGAGAAGGCCACGCCCATGGGGAAGGTGGGCGGGGTGCTGACGGGCGTGCACCACGCCACGCACGAGAGGATCGTCGTGGCCGACGACGACGTGCGCTACGATCTGGACGGGCTGACGGCTGTGGCGGGGCTGCTGGACGACGCGCACGTCGTCCGCCCGCAGAACTACTTCCACCCGCTCCCCTGGCACGCCAGGTGGGACACGGGGCGCATCCTGCTCAACCGCGCCATGGACGGCGACTGGCCCGGGACGCTCGCGGTGCGCCGCTCCGCGCTGCTGGCCACCGGCGGCTACGACGGCGCGGTGATGTTCGAGAACCTGGAGATGGTGCGCACCGTGCTCGCCGCGGGAGGGCGCGAGCACGTCGCGAGGGACGTCTTCGTCCTACGCCAGCCGCCGGAGGCCCGCCACTTCGTCAACCAGCGGGTCCGCCAGGCATACGACGAATGGGCGCGGCCGGGGCGTATGGCCGTGCAACTCGCCGCGTTGCCCGTGCTGGGCGCGCTCGCGTGGCGCGGACGGTGGAAGGCCGCTGCCGGCGCGGTGCTGGGCGTCGCAGCGGTAGCGGAATGGGGGCGCAGGCGGGATGGCGGGGCGGCGTACTTCCCGGCCAGCTCGTCGCTACTGGCGCCGGCGTGGCTGTTCGTGGAGCGGGGGGTGTGCAGCTGGCTGGCGGTCGGCGAGCGCGTGCTGCACGGCGGCGTTCGCTACCGCGGCTCAGTCCTGCGCCGGGCCGCCACGCCCATGGCCGAGCTACGCCGCCGTCACTCCGGTGCGCTGGCCAGCACCTCCACGTCAATCGGCTTGAAGGAGCCGTTGTTGGAGAGCTCGGCCGAGCAGGCGGTCACCCCCACCACCATCTCCATCTCCGCCCTCAGCAGCAGGTAGTCCCCCGCCCGCGAGCACGGCGGAAGGATCGCCAGCTCGCCGTCTTCGCCCACCACCACGTTCATGAAGACGTTGAAGGTGGTGGGGATGGCGTCGGGCGCGATGCCGAACGGGGCCAGGTTCTCCACCAGGTTGCCGAAGCAGCTCGGGTGCGGGTCCGTGTTGCCGTAGATGATGCGGAACGTGTCCGGCGAGCAGGGGGTCAGCAGGAAGTCGTGCCGGCCGACCGTGTCCTCCACGATCGTCCACATGGGGCGGCTGCGGTTGGAGTACAGCGTGTGCCCGGTGGTGAGATAGATGTTGTTGGCATAGTCGATGGTGCGCCCCGACGAAAGCCATTCGCTCGTGTCGTCGCGCGCGAACGACACCAGGTCGGACACCTGCTCGCCCGTGGGATCGATGATGCGCAGAAGCTCGCCCCGGCGGATCTCGAAGCCGGCGCCGGTCTGCGGGGGGAGGTGGATGGTGCGAATGGTCTGCATGGTCTGGTGTTTGAGGTCCGGCGTGCTCATGGATGCCGGTGGAAGGGGCAGCGCCACTCGGGCTCGGCGGCGCGGCCGGAGTACTGCCTTGCCTCGGAGGCTTCGCCGAACTCGGCCAGGTTGGGGTTGAGGTCGCCCTGGAGCGCGACTTCGCGCGCGCGGATCTGGTCGCGCAGCCCGCCGTAGCGGCCGTCCGCGCGGAGCCGCTCGAACTGCGCGCGGGGGTTGAAGACCAGCGTCGGCCACCCGAAGCGCCGCGCCAGCCGCGAGCTCGCCGGGTGCAGCCCCACCACGAAGAACGCCATCCCGGCGAACGAGAAGGAGAAGCGCGGGTCCTCGGGCCGGTCGCTGACGGATGGCGCCCAGCCGCGCGTGGCGTCCGCGTCGTGCAGCGCCTGGAGCTGGCGCCACAGCAGCGCCTCGAACTCGGTCTCATCCTCGGGTGCGGCGCCCATGAAGGCGGCCACAAAGGTCGAGAACTCCGCCTCCGCCGCCGCGGGCGCGAACTCCGCCAGGGCGCGCGCGAGCTGTTCCGTCGCCTCGGGCGTGCCCATGGGTCCGAAGGCGCCGATGCGGTGGCCGTCGTGGCGGAGCGCCGCGCGGGCGCCCAGGCAGGAGAAGGCAGGGTCGAAGACGAAGGCGCGGAACTCTTCTCGAACCCGCTCCGCGAGCCGCTGCAGGCGCTCATCCGATGGATACGTGCGGCCCGGCGCCGCTGGGGAGATCTTTTCCATGGCAAGCTTCCGCCGAAATACACCGAACATTAAATACCTGAGTCCATGTGCCGCCCCGATGCGGCCCTGACGCATGCGCGATGCCGGTGGTGCGACCGGCGGGCGCGCCCACGGCCCGGTTGACTCCGCGCGGAGGCCGCCCCACCATTCTCAGAAGCCGGAGCCCATCGGCTGCGGCGTTTGGCGCGTCGATCCTGTACGGACTGGAGGTGGCCGATGGATGCATTCCGAGCTGAGTACCTTCGCGATTCGGCGGAGACGATGCGCAAGTACAAGTCGCTCGCGGACCGGTCGCTCGCCCGCGTGACCGACGCGCAGTTCTTTGCGACGATCGACGCGGAGTCGAACAGCCTGGCCCTGGTGGTGAAGCACATGGCGGGCAACCTGCTCTCGCGCTGGACGGATTTCCTCACGACCGACGGCGAGAAGCCGGGGCGCGACCGGGACTCGGAGTTCGTCATCGCCCCCACCGAGACCCGCGCATCGGTGATGGCGCGCTGGGGAGCAGGATGGGCCACCGCGTTCGCGTCGCTGGAGTCGCTCACCCCGGACGACCTCGACCGCACCATCCACATCCGCGGCGAGCCGCACTCGCTCGTGCAGGCGATCAACCGCCAGCTCACGCACGCCGCGTATCACGTGGGGCAGATCGTCTTCCTGGCGAAGCACTTCCAGTCGGACCGCTGGGAATCGCTCAGCATCCCGCGCGGGCAGTCCGAGCAGTTCAACGCCGCCATGCCCGCGCCGCCCGCACGAGCCTGACCGGCCCATCGCCGCCATCGAACGACTGCCCGGAGGCTTTCGCATGATCCCGAAGTCGAACGCAATGCTCCGCGGACTGCTGCCCGTTGTCGCCGCCCTTTTCGTGGCCGGGTGCGGCGATGCGCGAACCGAAGCGGCGGAGGAGCTGGTCCGGCTCAACGAAGCCATGCAGCGGCACTCGTCCCAGTACGGCCGCTTTCCGGACACGCTGGACGCAAGCCGGCCGCTCAGCGCCGCGAACCTGCCGTACAGGCCCGAGCACGGCGTCACGCTGAGCCTGCAGTCGACCGGGACGGGCTACCGGGCCGCGGCGCGCCGCAGGTCGTGATACTGCTGGACGAGCGTCGGTCCCGGGCAGACGTCGCCGCCCGACTGCTACCCCATGAGCGCCGGCTCCTCCGACGATCCCGGGAAGCCTGCCCAACCGCCGAAGACGCTCGAGCCCGTGCTGCATCCGCCGGCCGCGGCGCCCTCCGCCTCCGACCGTCCGGCGGGAGCGTGAGCATGCGCCACGGACTCCGCGCGGCCGTTCGCCCCTCCGTCGACGCTGTTCAACCATCTTACCGGAATACCGATGTTTCGCCTCGCTCTCGCCGGACTTTTCGCAGTCGCCTGCACCGCTTCCGCCGCTCCCTGCCAGCAGCGCATCGACGTGGCGCCCGGGACGCGCGTGCGCGTGACGGTGCCCATAGTCGTTGATGGAGTCGCGATCAATCGCGGCGGGGGAACGGCAGTGGGCACCATCGTCGGCATCGACCACGAATCCATCACGACGCGGAGGGAGAGCGACGGAGCGGTGCAAACGATCCCCTTCAGCGCTCTCACTCACCTGGAAATCAGCCGTGGAATCTTGTCCAGGGGTGAAGCGGGGCGCCGTGGGACGGTCCGCGGCGCGCTCATTGGCGGCGGAATCGCGGTAAGTACGTATGGCCTTTACCGCGTCATGCAGGTCATTGCCAAGGAGGCGGGGAAACGCCGGGAATGCCTGGACGAGGAAGAGCTTTTCTGCGAGGACACGGACGAGATGCCCTACGTCCTCGAGTTGATTGGGGGCGGCATCGTCGGAGGCGCAGTGATCGGGTTCACCGTCGGCTCGTCGAGACGTGAACACTGGGTGCGGGTGAGTCCCCGGTCCCTCGAACCGATCGAGACGCCGCGCGATGTGAGCCTGACTGTTTCCGTGAAGCTGTAGGGCCGGGTACCCGTCGCTCCCTTTGAGACCCCCACACCTTGGTGCCCAGATGAAACTCGCGATTCGGCTGTTGATGCTCGCGCTGGGGGTGGTGCTCGCATTGGACGTGCTCTACCTCGTCAGGGGCTCCTTGGAGTGGTTCCCGACCCCCGAGCAACAGGAGAAGGTGCGGACGGTGACGGGCACCATCGCCGTGCTCCTGCTGTGCGTGGAGGCAGGGCTCTGGGCGTTGATGCGGAGAACGAGACCGCGCGCGGCTCCTCTGATCGAGAGATCCGTCCCATGACAAGCTCCCGCCTGCTCGCCGGCGTCGCCCTGCTCCTGCAGGGCTGCGCGGCCGACCATATCGCCGGTCCGGCCCCACAGCCGCGGCCCGGCGCCACCATCCAGCTGGACTGTCCGGGGCCGACTACGCCTGGCACACCACAGCCGCTGTTCATCGTGGACGGTGAGCGGCTGTCGGGGGAGCAGATCGTAGCGCGCGGCATCCGCCCGGAACACGTCGATCGCATGGAGGCCGTGAAGCCGGCCCAGGCGATCGCCGAGTACGGGCGAGCCGGAGAGCACGGAGTCGTCCTGATCTTCACCAGGCAGGCCGCGGCGGTTATTCGCCGGCCCTGAACGTCCGCGCGTGCCGCCCCACAACGCCCCGGAGGATGCAGAGGCGGACCGCCGGGCGGCTGTGCGAGTGGCCGCGCACAACGTTTGCGAGCGCAGGCCCGCATGCCGATGAGGAATCTGCTCCACGACGATCGCGAGTGGACGGTCTGGGACGTGTTCCCGACCTTCGACGCGCGCATGCGCATGGCCGGCGAGGCAGCGGACCAGCTGGTGCAGGGATGGCTGGTCTTCGAGTGCGACGTCGAAAAGCGCCGCCTCGGGCCGATTCCCGATGGCTGGGACGAGCTGCCGGATGACGATCTCGCGAAGCTGCTGGCGAGCGCCGTCCCCGTACGACGGCGCGCGGACGAGGAGGAGGGGCCGCTCCCGGAGCCCGGGGGATAACGGGCACGCCGCGACCCGCGCGTGACGCGGGGCGAGCATCGAAGTTGCCGACGATCGCGGGCACACGTGCCGCGGGGCGCACCGCTCCGCGGCGTCCTTCTTTCCCGACCGGAGGCCGCATGTCCCGTTACCGCAGCATCGCCACGCTCGCCTGCATCGCCGCGCTGGGCGCGTGCAGCGGCGGCTCGGCCGACAACCGGGGAGGCGCGGGCGACACCGCCACAGCCGCCGTCACGCCACCGGCCGCCGAGGTGCCGCAGTCTGCGCCGCCCCCGGGCACCGGCTCACAGGCGCCGGTCGCGGGAGAGATGAGCGACGCCAACATCGCCGCCGTCGCGTCCGCGTCCAACCAGGGCGAGATCCAGAGCAGCCGCGTCGCCCTGCAAAAGGGAGAGAACGCGCAGGTGAAGCAGTTCGCGCAGCGCATGGTGGACGACCACACGCGCATGGAGCAGGAGATGTCGCAGCTCCTGCAGAGCAAGGGCGTGACGCCGCAGGACAACGCGCAGAGCACGCAGATGAAGCAGGCCGCGCAGTCCGCCATCCAGCAGATGGAAGCGATGACGGGCCGGCAGCTCGACTCGGCGTACGTGGCGCACCAGGTGCAGGCGCACCAGGCCACCCTCCAGGCGCTGGAGACGATGCTGATCCCCAACGCCAAGGATCCGCAGGTGAAGGCGCTGCTGGAGAAGGCGCGCCCTGCCGTCGCCCAGCACCTGGCGGACGCGCAGAAGCTGCAGGGCTCCATCCGCTAGACGGGAGACGAGCGATGCCGGGAAGCGGTGCCGGATGGACGGACGGCGAGGCGCAGGTGGGCGACGTGCGGCTGCACTGGATCGAGGCCGGCACCGGCGCGCCCGTCGTCCTGCTGCACGGCTTTCCGGAGTTCGGCTACGCGTGGCGGCACCAGCTGCCGGCGCTGGCGGCGGCGGGGTTCCGCGCCGTCGCGCCGGACATGCGCGGCTACAACCTTTCCGACAAGCCGGCCGGCTACCGCAGCTACACGGTACAGAAGCTCGCCGCTGACGTGGCGGGCCTGGTGCGGGCGCTGGGCGCCGAGCGCGTGCACCTGGTGGGGCACGACTGGGGCGGCATCGTGGCGTGGCACGTGGCGATGCATCACCCCGAAGTGGTCGACCGGCTGGTGGTGATCAACGCTCCGCACCCGGGCGTCTTCCGCCGCGAGATCCGCAAGCCGGACCAGTTCCTCCGCTCGTGGTACGTGTACTTCTTCCAGCTTCCGCGCATGCCGGAGTGGGCGATCCGGCGCAGGGACTTCGCGGCGCTGGAGCGCATCTTCCGCTACGATCCCGTGCGTCCCGGCGCCTTCACCGACGCGGACATCCGCCGCTACAAGGAAGCCGCCGCGCGGCCGGGCGCCCTCACGGCGATGCTGAGCTACTACCGCGCCCTGCGCATTCCGCGGCCAGAGCCGGTGCCGGTTCGCGCGCCCACGCTGCTGATCTGGGGAATGCGCGACCAGGCGCTCTCGGAGCGCAACACGCACGGGCTGGAGGAGTGGGTCCCCGACCTGCGCATCGAGCGCATCCCCGATTCCAGCCACTGGGTGATGTCCGACGTGCCGGAGCGCACCAACGAGCTGCTCGCCGGGTTTCTGCGCTCCACCTGAGATCTACAGCTCTGTTTTTTCTAGCGGAGCAGCGCCCGCCGCTCGCCTTCGTCGCGCCCGCCCAGGAACTCGCCGAACGAGGCCAGCGACTCCACGTGGTCGCAGAGGATCTTGAGCGCCGCCAGGATGGGGACGGCCAGGAACGCGCCCGGGACGCCCCAAACCGAGTACCAGAACGCCAGCCCCACGAAGATGGCGACCGGGTTCAGCGCCAGCCGGTGGCCGAGGAGCGTGGGGCTCACCAGGTTGCCCTGGATCAGGTTGATGACGAGGAAGGCGGCGGGCACCGCCAGCGCCTTCCCGGTGCTCTCAAAGGTGGTGATGGCGGCGATGGTCAGGATCACCGTCATCGTCGCGGCGCCCAGGTAGGGGATGAACTCGAAGATGGCCACCAGCGCGCCCCAGAGCGCCGGGTTGGGCATCCCCAGCAGGTACATCGCGATCGTCACCGCGATCCCTTCCGTGACGTTGACCACCGCGGTCGTCAGCAGGTAGGTGGAGATGGAGCCCTCGGTGGCGCGCGCGATCTCCACCGCCTTGCGCTTGTCGCCCTGCGAGGGGAGCACCTTGACCAGCTTCTGCAGGAAGAGGTCGCCCGACGCCAGCAGGAAATAGAGTAGGATGAGCACCTCCAGCGCGCCGGTGAGGAAGCGCTGCGTGGTGCCGAAGAGGCGCGAGATGAGGCTGGGCCCGCGCACCACCACCTCGCGGGGCGCAGCGGTGGTCGTCCCCCCCGTTCCCACCCCGCTGGTCGCGCTCTCCACCTGCTCGGCGGTGCGGCTGAAGCGCTCCATCGGCTTGAGCAGCCTGGTCATCTTCCCGCGCGCGGCGGCCAGCGTCTGCGGCGCGGAGGTGGCCCAGCTCTGCACTGGCCCCGACAGCTCGTACGCCCCCAGCGCGAGCGTGCCCAGCAGCCCGAGGAGGACGATCCCCGCGCCCAGGGGCGGGCGCACGTGCATCCTCGCCAGCGCCCGCACCAGGGGGCTGAAGAGGAAGCTGAGGAGGAGCGCAAAGGTGATGGGAAGGAGCAGCCCGTGCGCCAGGTGGAGCGTGTACACCACGGCCAGCACCGCCAGGATGGTGAGGGCGAACGGCGTGGTGCGCCCGCTCGCCACCGCGTCGCCGGTGCGCGTGAGGTCCGGCTGCGCCGCGCCCTCGTCCGCGGGCCGTGCCTGCGCATGCGAGTCCACGTCGGGCGTGAGGACCGAGTCCCCGTCGGACGCTCTCTTGTTCATCGCTGTCCCGGTGCGAAGTGGCGCCGCCCTCACGTTGCTTGCCATCCCGTGCAGAACCCGAGCCGCGCGTCTCATACTTCGTGACGGCGGAACAGCAATCTCACACAAAGACACAGAGACACAGAGAGAGCTTCTTCGTCTTTCCTCTGTGTCTCTGTGTCTCTGTGTGAGCCAAGCAGTTGTAGTTACCGCCGGTCGTCGCCGGTCAGGATGTCGCGGGCGTTGAGGAGCGCGTCGGTGGCGCCCAGGAAACGGGTGGCAAGGTCCGCGAGCTCCTGCTCGGCCAGGCGGCGGTCGTCGGCGCGCACGGCCTCCTGCACGGAGGGGAACACCACGTTCGCGTAGCCGTTGTTCTCGTCCGCCGCGTAAATCAGCGAGCGGAACCACGGGCGCGACCGCAGGCCTCGGCTCCGCGTGAGCGCCCGCTCCACCCGCCGCATCGACGCGTTGGCGCGCGTGAGGGTGCGGCGGTCCGGCACGCGCGCGGCCAGCACCTCGTCGCGCGCGCGGGCCAGCCCGACCGCGGCCCGCTCCATCCGGTCGATGGCGCCGCGCAGCGCATCCGTGTTGAGCGCCGAGTAGCCGCGCGCGCGAAAGGTGCTGTCCAGCGCCGGGAGGTAGCGGCGCATGGTGCGCGCGAACTCCACGTAGTCGAAGGGGAGGACGTCCGCGTTCGCCATCCGCATCACCATCGCGGCGCCCACCTGCGCGGCGGCGGTGTGGCGGCGGAAATCGGGGTCGCCGTAGCGCGTCATCCAGTTGAACGAGTCGTACTGCGAGTGGTAGACGCCGTACCTCCCGCTGAACCCCCAATCGGCGTGCGGAATGCCCAGGTGGTTGTAGAAGCCGGCGAAGTCAGAGCCGCCGCCCGGGTCGCCCATCGCGGGCTCCAGCGAGTCCGCCGCAAGCCCGGCCGTGCGCCGCCACGCCTGGTAGATGCTCCCGTTGCCGGACGGATCCGGCACCGTCCGCGCCACGTCGCGCACCAGCTCGCGCAGCGACGGCGACCCGCTCCCGCCGAAGTTGGGCCCGGTGGCGGAGACGTCGATGTTGAAGTACGCCGCGGCGCCCCGCACCAGCCGCGCGGAGTCTTCCTCCACGAACTCGGTGGAGCCGATCAGCCCCCACTCCTCCGCGTCCCAGGTGGCGAAGACGATGGTGCGCCGCGGGCGGTTGCCGGCGCGCACCTGCTCGGCCACGGCGCGCGCCGCCTCCAGCACGGAGACGGTGCCGCTCACGTTGTCGGCCGCGCCGGGGCCCCAGCCGTCGCGGTGGGCGCCCACCAGCACCAGCTCGTCCGGGAACTCGCTTCCGCGGATCGTCCCCAGCGTGTTCCAGATCTGCTTGTAGGCGGCGGGGGTGCGCGCGTCCGTCTCCACCGCCACGCGCGCCACCACCGGCCCGGCGCCCACGTGGTAGCGGAAGGGAAGGCCGCCCTGCCACCCCGCGGGCACCTCGCGCCCGCCCAGGCCGCGCAGCAGCTCCGCCGCGTTGTCGTAGCCGATCGCCACCACCGGGATGTTGGGGATGGACATCACCATCGGCATCGCGCGCGTGGTGTCGCGCTCGTCAGGGCGCATGCGGCCGTCGCGCCCGCGCACCATGCGGCCCGTGGCCGCCGTGTCGCGACGCGGGATGCCCGTGACGGGCGGCGTGCGACGCACCCCGCGCACCGAGGGGCGGTTGGGCGTCGTGGGATCGCCGTTGCCGTTGAAGACGCTCCCGCGCTGGATGGCTGTGCCCGGGCGCATGGGACCGTTGGGATACGGCTGGCCGGTGCCGGGTCCGTCCTGCTCGGGGTCGCTGTACAGGATCAGGGCGATGGCGCCGTGCCGCTCCGCCTCGCGCGCCTTGATCCCGCGGAAGGAGCGCCCGTAGCGCGCCACCGCGATCTTGCCGCGCACCGAGATGCCGAGCGAGTCCAGCCGCGCGTAGTCCTCGATCAGCCCGAAGTTGACGTACACGAGCTCGCCCTGCACGTCGCCGGCGGCGCTGTAGCCGTTGGCGGCCGGGTACTGCCACCCCGCGGAGGTGGAGTCGCCCGGCACCGGCGGCTCGGCCGTAGGCAGCTCGCGCGGCTCCGGCGACAAGCGCCACACGCGCGCCGAGGTGGCGTGGGGGAGGAAGACGCTGTACGTCCTCACCTCCGTCTCCAGCCCCATGGCGCGCATCTGCTGGATGACGTAGTCGCGGGTGCGCGCCTGCGCCGGCGTCCCCGCCACGTGCGGCTCCGCGGAGAGGATGCGCGAGTGGGCGCGCGCCCTGTCCGGCTGCGGGACGCGAATGGCGGCGGCCTCGGCCGCGCGCTCGCGCTGAGCGGCGGCGGGCGAGTACCCCGTGAGGGCGGGCTGCTGCGCTTGCAGCAGCGTCGCGGACGCGAGCACCGCGACGGGAACGAAGCGGACGAGCACGGGCATCCTGGGTGGAGTGGACGCGGAACGGTTCTCTGGGCTACCGGACAGCATAGCGCGGGTCGCGTGTTCGTGCTATCCCGGGGCCCCAGGTGTGAGTCAACTCCCACCAACAACAGCACAAAAAACCCGCCTGTGCGGACTCTGGGAAGAGATCCGCGCAGGCGGCGCGATTTCGGCGCGCAGGGCGCCCAATTCATCCGGGTATCACCAGCCCACTTCAGTGGGCTTCGCGTAGTTCCAGCCGGGGGCTTCAGCCCCCGGCGGCCCCCCCGGCGATCAGCCGCCGGTAGCCTACACCGCCACCGCCTCCCGCACGTTCCGCCGCGTGAGCCACGACAGCGCGAAGCACGTCACCACCTGGAGCCCAAAGGTAGCGGCCAGGAGGATGGCCGGGTCGGCATCGAGGCCGACGTAGCGGACCGTGGCGCCGGTGGCGGCCGCGGAGCCGAGCACGCCCAGCCCCGCACGCCCGCGCCTCCCCGTCAGCCGGTGCACGGCCCAGGGGGTGAAGAGCACGGTCGCGAGCGCGCCGCCGAGGAACTGGGCGCGGTTCTCCTCCACCACGCCTGTGGCGGCGAGGGTCCAGGAGCCGACGAACAGCCCCACCACGATGGTGGTGACCGAGAAGTCCCACAGCGCGCGCAGGAAACGCCGCATCATCCCCGGCTGGCGCCGATCCTCCATCATAGGAGCGCCAGGCACAACGGGCGCGGCGGTGTGGGCCATCGCACGCACCGGCGGGGCGGGCGATGGGCGGGCCGGGGGCGGCGCGGGCGGCTCCACCGAGACCGCTGTCGCGCGCAGCGGCGCGGGACGCACGGGAGCCGGCGGCGGCACGCGGGGCGCGGGCGCCGTGGTGGAGGCCGGACGCGGCGCCTCGTTCTGAAGGCGCGTGAAATCCTCCTCGTCCGCCACGAACATCAGCGTCGGCTCGGAGGGGGCGGAAACGGGCGTGGCGGGGCGTGGCGCGGAGGCGACGGTCGGCGCCACGCCCAGCGCCTGGGCGAAGGCAGCGGCGTCCCGGAAGCGCTCGCGCGGCGACAGCGACAGCGCGCGGACCAGCGCCTCGTGCAGATCGCCGGGGAGCTGCGGGGCGCGCTGCGGGAGGGCGCGCACCGCGGCGGTCACCTCCTCCGCCGCGCGCGCGGAGTCGGATGAGGTGAAGGGGCGCATCCCGGTCGTCAGGTGGTAACCGACGGCGGCGAGGCTGAACACGTCCGACGCGGGGCCCACGTCGCCCTCGCCCGCCATCTGCTCGGGCGATGCGTAGGCGGGGGAGAAGGGCGCGCGGCCGAACTCGGTGAGCGCCGTCATGGAGCCGTCGTCCGCGTCCAGCTTGGCGATGCCGAAGTCCAGGACGCGCACGTGCGGCTCGTCGGGGCTGTCGCCATCCTCCAAAAAGAGGTTGCCGGGCTTGATGTCGCGGTGCACGAGGCCCACGCGGTGCCCCGCGGCCAGCCCGCGTGCCGCCTGGCGCAGGATCGACACGGCCACCCCTAGCGGCGGCGCGCCGGTGCGGGTGAGGCGCGCGGCCAGGTCCTCACCGCGCAGAAGCTCCATCACCAGGAAGTCGAGGTCCACCTCGCCGTCCGTGCCAAAGTCGTACACGGCCACCACGTTCGGATGGCGCAGCGAGGCCACCGCGCGCGCCTCCCGGTGGAAGCGCGCGCGCAGGCGGGCGTGCTCGCCGGGGTCGGAGCCGCCCGTCCCGATCACCTTCACGGCGACCTCGCGCCCCAACCGCTCGTCGGTGGCGCGGTACACGGCGCCCATGCCGCCGCGGCCGACCACCGCGTCGATGCGGTAGCGGCCGGCGAGTGTGCGCCCCGTCAGCAGTCCGGCGATCCCATACATCTCGTTCTTCGGCTCGCGGTGCGGGCGTGTTCACGCCCAGATGGTTGCGTGGGAAGGGTATACGCGAGGGGGGCGTGCCGAGTTTCCTCAGCGCGCCGGGCGCCGCAGGTCGAACTCCACCCGGAAGCGCCGGTCCGTCCCCTCGCGGCGCAGCGCGTAGCCGAACGCGCGCCCCGGCATCACCTCCATCGTCCACACGTTCCGCGCGGCTGCAGGGAGCATGCGCGCGGTGGCGCTGTCGGCGTGGAAATCCTGGCGGATGGCCGTCCCCGGACCCTGCGTGTCGCCGCCGTAGTTGGTGGGCGATCCCTCCGTGCCGTCCTCGTGCAGGTGGCGGTGGCGCAGGTTAAGCCCGTCCTCCGTGCGGCGCACGAGCCACGTGCGCGAGTGGTCGTCGCCGACGTGGAAGCGGATCGCCATCTCCCCTTCGCGGCACTCGTCCACGCGGATCACCAGGCGGTTGCGGACGAAGGCGCTGTCGGTGGCGTTCCCCTCCACGAGGTGCCCCTCGAAGGCGCCGCCGCAAAGCGCGCGCATCCGCGTCCACCACACCTCCTGCTGCACCGCCAGCATCCCCTCGCGCGGGATGGGCGTGAACGACACGCAGGCGCCCAGCAGGATCGAGAGGAGGGCGGGGAGGAAGCGGTTCATCGGTTCGACAGGAGGGGTGCGGAGGTACGGCGCCTCACGGAATCTAGCGCTTCCGGGTGCAGGCCGTACGTTGGTGAACGTACAACTTGCACCCGGAAGGCCATTTGATCAAACCCCCCGGAGGGGTCAGGCGGCGCCCTCGGTGGGACGCCCGCCGGAGCGGCTGCGGCCACCGCTGCGCCCGCCGCCCTGCCCGCGTCCATCCGCGGAGCGGGGATGCTGGCCGCCTCGGTCGTTGCGCGGCCGCCCGCCATCGGAGGGACGGCCCTCCGCGCGGGGACGGTCTCGCGACGGCTCGGCCGGACGGCGCGGGCCGCGGCTGGACCCACCCGCGGCCTCGTTCTGCGCCTTGCGCTCTGCCTTGGCCTTGGCGCGGGCGCGCTCCTCCTGCTTGCGCGCGCGGATCTCGGCGATGCGCTCGGCCAGTGGCACCTCGAACCGCTCCGTGGGCTTGCGGTTGTAGTCGAAGTCCGCCACCGTCACGCGCGGCAGCTTCTTGCCGACCGCCCGCTCGATGGCGCGCAGGTCCGCCTCTTCCTCGGGCGAGACGAAGGTGTACGCGTCGCCGGTGGCCTCGGCGCGCGCCGTGCGGCCCACGCGGTGGATGTAGTCCTCCGGCACGTGCGGCACGTCGAAGTTCACCACGTGCTCCAGCGCTTCCACGTCGATGCCGCGGGCCACGATGTCGGTGGCCACCAGCACGCGGAACTTCCCGCTCTTGAAGCCGGCCAGTGCCTCGGTGCGCTGCGGCTGGCTGCGGTTGCCGTGGATCTTGGCGTTGGGAATGCGGTTCTTCTCCAGGAAGTCCGCAAGCCGGTTGGCCCGGTGCTTGGTGCGGGTGAAGACGATCACGTTGCCGATCTCGTCGCGCTTCAGCAGCTCCAGAAAGAGCTCGGCCTTGAGCGCTTCCTGCACGGGGTAGATGGCCTGCGTGATCCCCACCGCCGGCGCCGCCTTGCGCTCCTGGTTGATGAGCGCGGGCTGCTTCAGCATCTCGCCTGAGAGCTTGGCGATCGCGTCCGGCATGGTGGCGCTGAAGAAGAGCGTCTGCCGGTTGGTGGGCAGGTGCTTCAGCACGCGGCGGATGTCGGGGAGGAAGCCCATGTCCAACATGCGGTCCGCCTCGTCCAGCACCAGCACTTCGAGGCCGCTCAGCCTGGCGTACGGCTGCTTGAAGTGGTCCAGCAGCCGCCCCGGAGTGGCGATGATGATGTCGACGCCGCTGCGGAAGGCGTGCTCCTGCGGCCCCATCCCCACGCCGCCGAAGACGGCCGCGCCGGTGACGGGCGTGTGCACCGCCAGCTCCTCGAGGTGCTGGTGGATCTGCGCGGCCAGCTCGCGCGTAGGAGTGAGGATCAGCGCCCGCGTGGTGCCGCGGGGCTTGTCCATCAGGCGCTGGATGATGGGGAGAAGGAAGGCGGCCGTCTTGCCGCTCCCGGTCATCGCGCACGCCAGAACGTCGCGCCCTTCCATGGCGGGCGGAACGGCCTGCTCCTGGATGGGCGTGGGGCGCGTGAACCCGAGCTCCTTGATCCCCTTCAGGAGCGTCGGGTGAAGTTGCAGCTTGTTGAAAGGCATGAACCCATCGGAAACGGGAAGCGGAGCGGCGCAACGGCGCCACTCCGCGCAGAGTCGCCCCCGCGGTGCGTTCCGCGTGCGGCGACGGCCGGCCCGATCGGCCGGACACATCTAACTTAACACAGTTCACGTGTTTACGGCACCCTTGGAGCCGAAATGTCCCCTGTGAGGCAGGACTTCCTCCTGCGGATGATCGAGGAAGCCTTCGACGTGATCCGCCGCATCCGCCGCCGCCGGCAGGAGGGCGACCCCGCCGCGGCCATCCGCGAAGCCGACGCCGCGATCGATGCGCTGCTGGGCCCGGCCGCCGGCGTGGCCACGCGGCTGGACCCCTCCACCGCCGCGCAGCTCATCCGCAATCCCGAGCAGGTGGCGCTCTGGGCGCGCATCCTGGCCGACAAGGCGGAGGCGCTGCGCGAGGGCGGCAACGAGCCCGGCGCCCGCCTCGTGGGCCGCCGCGCGCTGGAAACCGCGCTCGAGGCTTGGCTCCTGGAAGACGAGCAGCGCCGCCTCACCCCCGCCCTCCGCGAAGTGCTCGACGAGGCGCTGGCGATGGCCCGCGCGTGGGCGGAGCCGGCGGAGCTGTCGGAGCGGCACCGGGCGGTGCTGGAGCGGGCCCCCTCCCCCCGGCCCCCTCCCCCGCCTGCGGGGGCGCAGGGCGGGTGAGGGGGAGAACCCCGTGTGCGGCGCGGATGCCTCGTAGGGGCGCGATTTATCGCGCCCGTGCCCCGCGCTGCTCCGCCGCCAGGGCAAACGCGCCGAGATCCGTAGGGGCCGCCCCACGTGGCTGCCCGTGCCCTCCCGGGCGCTGCGGCCCGCCTTTGTCGCGGACGAC
>DASVTZ010000076.1 GCA_036387335.1 Longimicrobium sp. | reverse complement strand
CGACGACGAGCTGAAGCAGATGGCCGGCGCCGTGCGCGCACGCTACCACGCCCCCGACCGCGCCACATACATGGTGATGCGGATCATCAACTACACCAACGTCTGCGTGGCGCAGTGCGACTACTGCGCCTTCTACGTGCTCCCCAACCAGCAGGGCGGCTACGTGCTGACGCGCGAGGACGTCTTCGCCAAGATCGAAGACCTGCTGCGCGCCGGAGGCGACCTGGTGGGGTTCAACGGCGGCTTCAACCCCAAGCTTCCGCTACACTACTACTGCGACCTCTTCGCCGCCGTGCGCGAGCGGTACGGCGACGCGGTGGAGTTCTACGCGCTCACCATCGCCGAGTTCATGTTCCTGGCCGACCGCGCGGGGCTGTCGTACGCGGAGACGGCGGGGCGGCTGCGCGACGCGGGGGTGCACTGGATCACCGGCGGCGGGTCGGAGATCCTGACCGAGGACTTCCGGAAGCGCCACGCCAAGTTCAAGTACACGGTGGCCGAGTACCTGCGCGCCCAGCGCGCCGTCGTCGATGCGGGCCTGCGCACGACCGCGACGATGGTGATCGGCTTCGACGAGACGCTGGACGAGCGGCTGGAGCACCTTGACCGCACGCGGACGCTCCAGGACGAGTGCCTGGCCGATGGGCTGCAGGGGATCTTTTCCTTCCTGCCGTGGAGCTACAAGCCGTACGGCACCGCGCTGGGCGGCAACGAGGTGAGCCCGCGCGAGTACTGGAGGCACGTGGCGCTGTCGCGCATCTTCCTGGACAACATCAAGCACGTGCGCACCTCCGTCCTCACGCTCAACGAGGACGCCTTCCGCGCGCTGGAGTTCGGCGCGGACGACTTCGACCTCCCGCTGGAGGACGAGGTGACGCAGAAGGCCGGCGCGACCATCGACCTGGACTTCGACCGTCTGCTGGCGGTGCCGCGCGCGATGGGCTTCCAGGTGGAGTACCGCCACGCCGAGCGTCCTCCCGCGCTGGCGACGGCGTGAAGATCGGGCAGATGCTGCTGGACCTCTTCGGATTCGAGCCTCCCGAGCCGAAGCCCGCGCCCGCGCCGAAGCCCGCGCCTCCCCGCGCGCCCGGACGGAGCGGGCCGGAGGTGCTGGCGATCACGCGCAGGTCGGGCGGGACGTGGGATTGCGTCGTCTTCACCCGCAACCGGCGGATCATGGCGTCGGTGGCGAACCGGGGGCGCGACCTGCGGCTCAACGAAGCCTTCGCCGCCGCGCCGGAGGCGGTGCTGGTGGCCGTCGGCGAGCTGTTCACGGCGCGGAACGCGCGGCGGCGGAACGCGGCAAAGGATGTGGTGCGGCGCTTCATCGCGCAGATTCCGCCCGCGCCCAACTCGGCGCCGCGCCCGCGCACCCGCCGCGCCACCGCCGCCGACCGGGCGCAGATCGCGCGAATGCAGGCGGAGTTCGACCGGGTGAACGCGGAGCGGTTCGGGGGCTCGCTGCCGCGTGTTCCCATCCATCTGAGCGGGCGGATGAAGCGGCGCAACGGGCACTTCTCGTCCACCCCGCTGGAGATCGTGATGTCACGCCGCCTGTGCCTGCACGGCGCGGCGGGCGAGGCGGAGCATACCATGCGGCACGAGATGATCCACCTCTGGCAGTTCGTGGAAGGGCTGCCGGTGGACCACGGCCCTGCCTTCCGCAAGATGGCCCGCCGCCTGGACGTGCATCCGCGCGCCACTCGCAACGTGGAGTGGATGAACAAGGATCGCTGAACTGCAATCTCACGCGAAGGCGCGAAGACGCAAAGAAAGGCAAATTGCTTTTCTCTTCGTTGTCTTTGCGCCTTCGCGTCTTTGCGTGAGACCCGCTGTTCCTATTTGCCTCCACCCCGCCCGCGGGATAATATCTCCGCCCGAGCGAAACGGAGCACATCTTCCTGACGGGATACATGGCGGACACGGAACTGATGGACAAGCTGGTCTCCCTCTCCAAGCGGCGCGGGTACGTCTTCCAGTCGTCCGAGATCTACGGCGGCACCGGGTCGGTGTGGGACTACGGCCCGCTGGGGGTGGAACTGAAGCGCAACGTCAAGGAAGCGTGGTGGCGCGCCATGGTCCACGAGCGCGACGACATCGAGGGGCTCGACGCGGCCATCCTCATGCACCCGCGCGTCTGGGAAGCGTCCGGCCACGTCGCCAACTTCACCGATCCCCTGGTGGAGTGCGGCAACTGCCACCGCCGCTACCGCGAGGACACGCTGCAGGAGCAGGCCGGGACGAAGGAGATGGCCCAGGTGCAGTGCCCCGCGTGCGGAACGCGCGGCAAGTGGAGCGAGCCGCGCCAGTTCAACCTGATGTTCAAGACGTTCATGGGCCCGGTGGAGGAGGACGCATCCACCGTGTACCTGCGGCCCGAGACGGCGCAGGGGATCTTCGTCAACTTCCTGAACGTGCAGACCAGCGCCCGCCAGCGGGTGCCGTTCGGGATCGCGCAGATCGGCAAGGCCTTCCGCAACGAGATCACGCCCGGGAACTTCACCTTCCGGACGCGCGAGTTCGAGCAGATGGAGATGCAGTTCTTCGTGAAGCCCGGCACCGATGCCGAGTGGTTTGAGCGGTGGCGCGAAGAGCGCTTCCGCTGGCACACCGAGGTGCTGGGGCTCTCCGCGGACCGCCTGCGCTACCATCCGCACGAGAAGCTGGCGCACTACGCCGCGGCGGCGGGCGACGTGGAGTTCCATTTCGGCGGCACCATCGGCGAGGGCGGGTGGGGCGAGATCGAGGGGATCCACAACCGCACCGACTTCGACCTGACCAAGCACCAGGAGTTCTCGGGGAAGAAGCTGCAGTACGTGGACACGGCGACGAACGAGAAGTACATCCCGTACATCATCGAGACCTCGGTCGGCGCGGACCGCGCGACGCTCGCGGTGATGGCCAACGCGTACCGCGAGGAGGAGGTGGAAGGCGAGACGCGCGTGGTGCTGGGGATCAAGCCGTCGCTGGCGCCGCTCAAGGTGGGCGTCTTTCCGCTGGTCAAAAAGGATGGCATGCCGGACCGTGCCGCCTTCATCCACCACGACCTGCGCCGCCGCGGCATCCCCAGCTTCTACGACGAGGCCGGCGCCATCGGCCGGCGCTACCGGCGGCAGGACGAGGCCGGCACGCCGTTCTGCATCACCGTGGACGGCGAGACGATGGAGCAGGGCACCGTCACCGTCCGCGACCGCGACACGATGCAGCAGTCGCGCATCTCGCAGGACGAGATCGCGGGGTTCCTGGAGGAAAGGATCCGGTAGGGGCCCCTCCCCCGCTCGTTCCTCGCGACCCCTCCCCCAAACTGCTGGGGGAGGGGTGTTTGGCGCTCAGGCCAGCGGCTTGCGGGCGGCGAGGAGGATGCGCGGGCCGTCCAGCCGCTCGGGGGTGCGCGCGGCGTAGCTGTTGAAGGTGCGCGCGTCGTCGAAGCCCGCCGCGTCCAGGTGGTGCTGGAGGTCGGGGAGGGTGGTCATCCCGTAGCTGTGGACGAGGCGGGCTTCCGACTGGCCGCTGCGGGCGTAGACGTACTCGTCAGTAGTGATGAAGGTGGCCGCATGGAAGTCGATGTCCTGACTGCGGTTGAGTGTCACCGTCTCACCCTGTACTTCAAAGGTGTAGGGCTGGGGCGGGACGTGGTTCTTGAGGATCCATAGGAAGTTGGGGAGGTCGAGGAAGACCACGCCGCCCGGCTTCAGCGCGCGGTGGATGCGCCGGAGTGCGTCCGCTCGCTCGGCGGGGGTGACCAGGTGCGCGAAGGAGCTGTTGACCCCGATCGCCAGGTCGAACTCGGCGTCTTGATCGATGTCCAGGAAGCCACCCTGGAGGACGCTCACGCGGCGCCTGAACTGCGAGATCGTGCGGGCGGAGGCGACGAAGTCGGGGTGGGGCTCCATCCCGGTGACCTGCCAGCGCAGACGGTCCAGCGGGGCGAGGAGGCGGCCGGGGCCGCACCCCGCATCCAGAACGTGCAGAGGCTGCGGGAGCTCGTACGCGGACGCCAGCGCGCGCAGGAACTCCACGATGTGCGCGGGATAGGAGTCCGATGCGACGTACAGATCGGCCAGGTTGCGCATCGATCAGGATGAAGAGGAGGGGGTTTGCGCCGGGACGCGGTGCCGGGTGCCCCTCGCCGTACGCGGGTCGCGGCGGTATAGTGTCGCGAGAGGCCGCGGCGGGAACGGGACGTGCGGCTGGGACCGGCATCAGAAGGGCGGGCGTGGCCCCGCACGGCTCACCAACAGGTACGGGAGGAAGCATGCGCAGGGAAGAGGGCGACGACCAGGACAAGGAACAGGACGAAGACCAGACAGCCAACGAGAAGTCGGCGTCGGCGCTCACCGACAGCGTCCGCGACCGGCTGTTCAAGAACCGCACGCTCATCATCAGCGGCGCCATCAACCAGCAGCTCGTCTCCAACGTCATGGGCCAGCTCCTGGCGATGGCCTCCGATTCGGACGAGCCGATCAACATCTTCATCAACTCGCAGGGTGGCCACGTGGAGTCGGGCGACACGATCCACGACGTCATCCGCTTCATCAAGCCGCGGGTGAGGATGATCGGCACGGGGTGGGTGGCGAGCGCGGGTGCGCTGATCTTCGTGGCGGTGCCGCTCGAGGACCGCTTCGCGCTCCCCAACACGCGCTTCCTGCTGCACCAGCCCGCGGGCGGCGCCGGCGGCACCGCGGCCGACATCGCCATCGAGGCGCAGGAGATCGTGCGCATGCGCGAGCGCATCAACCGCATCTTCAGCGAGCAGACCGGGCAGTCGATCGAGCGCATCGAGAACGACACGCGCCGCAACTTCTGGCTGAACGTGGAGGCGGCCCGGGAGTACGGCCTGGTGAAGCACATCGTCCGCAGCATGGACGAGGTGAAGTAGCTTTCGCGCCGGACGGTTCGCGGGGGAGGCGCCGATGCCCGGTGCCTCCCCCGCGCCGTGTCCACCCCCTAACGGCGTTACGATGCCCGGATTCGCCGCCATCCCCGCCCTCGTCGTGCGCAGGCGCGCCGCGCTGGACCGCGCCGCGCTCGTGGCGTGCGTGGCCGTGCCGCTCGCCATCGCGGCGGCGGCGCTGGTGGCGGACAACTGGCGCGCGCGGCGCTTCCTGCTGGCGTACGTGGCGCCGTTCTTCGTCGCGTTTCCGCTCTGGTTCCGCACGCGGATGGCCCGTCCGTGGGGCGGGCGCGAGATGGCGGTGGACGGCGCCGTGTCGCTGCTCGGCGCGGTGCGCATGACGGGGAGCTTCCTCCCGTTTTCCGGCCACACGCTCTTCTACCTCTACTCGCTGCTCACCACGCGGACGGCGTGGTACCGGGTGCTGGCCGCGCTGCTCCTGATCGAGACGGCGTACTTCAAGCTGTTGTTGTGGAGCGACCCTCGTTCGTTCACGCTGGGCATCGTGCTGGCGCTGGCGTTCGCGGCGCTTCACCGGAGGGTTGCGACGTGACCTTTGACGAGTTCGAGCGGCGGGCCCGCGAGATCTTCGACGAGATCCCGCCCGAGCTGCGCCACGGCGTTTCCTACCTCCAGGTGTGGAGCCGGGCGATGGCGCACCCGGAGCTTCCCGACGTCTTCACCCTCGGCGAGTGCGCGACCGGCGAGTACGACGTGGAGACCGGCCTCGGCGACGACGTCAGCTCCGGCGTGCACCTGTACTACGGCTCCTTCCTGGCCCTCTCTCGCGAGTACGACGATTTCGACTGGGAGGGCGAGCTTTGGGAGACGATCACCCACGAGATCCGCCACCACCGCGAGTCCGCCGCCGGCGAGGACGACCTGGAGGAGATGGACTACGCCGAGGACGAGAACTTCCGCCGCCGCGAGGGCGAGCCGTACGACCCGCTCTTCTACCGCGCCGGCGACCTCGCCGGCCCCGACCGCTGGGAGGTGGACGGCGACCTGTTCATCGAGCGCTCCCTGCACGCGCGCGAGTTCGCGGCGCTCTCGGAGATCCGCGTGGAGGTGGAGGGCGTGGAGCACGCCTTCCCCCGGCCCGCGGAGCTCGGCGACGTGCACGTCATCTACCTCCTCGGCCTGCGCGACGAGGGGGAGGTCGCGCTGGTCCTGATCCGACGCCGGACGGCGTGGGAGTCGGTGCGCGCGATCTTCGCGGGCGGCGTGCCGCGGGTGTTGGAGTCGGAGGTGGAGTTGGGCGGGTTGGGGTAGGCGCGTCAGGCGGGGTCGGGGCGCGGCGGGGGAGGGCAGACACGCAGGTCTGCCCCTACGAGATTTGGATGCGATTGCGGGGCGACGGTGCGGGGGCGGGCACGGGCGGCCACGCGGGGCCGCCCCTACGGGATTTGTGTGTGAACGCGGGTGTCGGGTGGCGCGGGGCACGGGCGCGATAAATCGCGCCCCTACGGAATCGCGCACTGGGCAGAGATCCGTGCCTACACCCCTCCCCCGCGGTTGGGGGAGGGGCAGCGAGGAACGAGCGGGGGAGGGGGCCCTATCACCCCCTCCCCCGGGCAGTATCGGGGGAGGGGGATGCGTCGCGGAGCGACGCTGGGGGTGAGGGCACGCTCAGCCCGAACACCGACCCGCGGTCCGGGAACTCGAACCACACCTTCCCCCCCGCCGCCTCGATCGCCTCGCGCACCAGGGAGAGGCCCAGGCCGGTGCCCTCCTCGCCGGTGACGGTGCCCTCGTGGGCGCGGAAGAAGCGCGTGAAGAGCTGCTCGCGCGCGTCCAACGGCACGCCCAGCCCGTTGTCGCGCACGCGCACCACGATCTCGGGTCCGCCCTCCGACTCGCGCAGCTCGCCTTCGATGCGGGCCCAGGGGCGCGGCTCGGAGGAGTCGCGGTACTTGACGGCGTTGGAGACGTAGTTGGAGAGCGCCAGCTCCAGGGGGGCCGCCGGGACCTCGGCCACGGGGAGGTCGTCCGCGATCTGCACCTCCACGCCGCGGGCCTCCGCGAACTCGCGAAGCTGACGCCGCACCTCGCCGGCCACGTCCGACAGCAGGACGTTGCGGGCGGGGGCGCCTTCCGTGTCGATGCGCGAGAGCTCCAGCAGCGTACCGAGCGTGTCCTTCATCGCGTTGACGTTGCGCGCGGCGATGTCCACGAAGCGGGTGCGCTGCTTCGGGTCCTCGGCCACCCAGGCTTCCGCCAGCATCTCCAGCGCGCCGCCCGCGGCGCCGATGCGGTTCTTGAGCTCGTGCGTGACGGCGCGGTTGAAGCCGCGCAGCCGGTCCTCGCGCTCACGGGTGCGGTCGTCCGCCAGGCGCAGGAAGTGGGAGGTGGTGTACTGCTGGATCACGGCGATGGAGCGGAAGACGCGGTGCCCGCACACCAGCAGCTCGCCCCGCCCGCACGGCTCCTCCACCTCGTCCGCGGCGTGCACCAGGAAGTCGAAGAGCACGCCCCCCAGGATCTCGTACTCGCGCAGGATCTGGTGCGCGTCGAAGCCCTGGGTGTGGCGCAGCTCGCCCAGCTCCACCGCCTTGGCCACCACCGGCGTGTCCGCGGTGATCTCGTCGGCCGGGTCCTCCAGGTAGCGCGCGATCCCGTCGATGAGGAGCGGCACGTGGTTCAGCAGCTCGTCCGTCGGAAAGATGTCGTTGGGCTGCAGGGTGACGCGCTCGGCGATGCGGCCGAGCCACCGTTCCACCAGCTCTTCGCGCCCCTCGCGCATGCGCTGCGCCAGGGTCGCGGCGAGGGGACACTCTCGGGTTGCGCTCATCGGATGGGGCCCGGGTACCGTGACCTGCGAAGCGACGGGCAGGGGCAAGCTCCATTCCGCGCGCCCGCACTTTCGCCGCGAGCCGCTCCCCGGCTACCTTCGCGGCGCCCGGTTTGCAGGCGGCGCGCGTGGACCGTTCCAGGGAGGATGGATTGAGCGAGATCGAGGAGGGGCCCGCCCCGCGCGGGCCGCTGGTGACGCCGTACGAGCTGGTGTTCGGCGAGGGGGGGCTGGAGGAGCGCGTCTTCCCGGACATCCTGGCCGAGGCCGAGGCGCAGGCCGAAGACCCCGCGCGCCGCGAGCGCTTCGGCTTCCTCTCCGTGGTGGCGGACGCGCTGCGGGCCGTGGTGCCGGACGAGGCGACGGCGGAGATCCTGGAGGAGTACCGCCTCCTTTTCTACCACGGCTTCAACTTCTGGCGGTTCGGCCGGCGTCTCTACGTGCTGGAGCCCGCCACGGCGCGCTACCTGGTGGAGGCCGCGCCGCGCATGTCGGGATGGGAGCTGAAGCTGCCGTATCCCTCGGTGTACGTGCAGCTTCCGCCGCGCCTCTTCTGGGCCAGCATCGCCATCGACGCGCCGCCGGAGCCGGTGGACGGCTTCTTCGCCATCCAGTCGCAGGGGATC
>DASVTZ010000075.1 GCA_036387335.1 Longimicrobium sp. | reverse complement strand
TGGATTGAGCAACTTTCCCAACCGTATTGCGGGCGGTATATTGAACGGATTCGATCTGGTGGAGCTGGCGGGGCGCGGGCCCGTGCATTTCATGGGGATCGGCGGGGCGGGGATGAGCCCGCTGGCCGACATGCTCATGCTTTCCGGCGTGCGGGTGACGGGGTGCGACGCGCATCCCAACCCCGCCAGCCGGCTGCTCGCGGAGCGCGGGGCCACGGTGCTGGAAGGCCACGACGCCTCCCACATCGAAGGTGCCGCCGCCCTGGTGATGACCGCGGCGATCCCGGCCGACCACCCGGAGATCCGCGCCGCGCGCGAGCGGGGTATCCCGGTGCTCAAGCGGGCCGAGGCGCTGGGCGCCATCGTGAACCACGGGCTCGTGGTGGGGATCGCGGGGACGCACGGAAAGACGACGACCACGACGCTCACCACCGCCGTGCTGGCCGCCGCCGGGCTCAACCCCACGGGCTTCGTGGGCGCGCACGTGCCCGCCTGGGGCGGCAACCTCCGCCGTGGCGACGACCACCTCTACGTGGTGGAAGCCGATGAATACGACCGCTCGTTCCACCATCTCCGCCCCACGATCGCCGTCGTGACCACCCTGGAAGCCGACCACCTCGACATCTACGGCTCACTGGAAGCCGTCGAGGAATCGTTCCGCGTCTTCGTGGACTCCGTCCCCGCGGACGGGCTGGTGGCGGCGTGCGCGGACGACCACGGCGCCGCCCGCCTGGCCGCCGCGCTCGCGGGCGGTGCGGATCGAGTGATGACCTACGGCGTCAACGCCGGCTCCATGCTCCGAGCCGAGAACGTGCGCATGGCCCCCGCCGAGACGCTGTTCGAGGTGCGCGAGCGGGGCGAGACGCTGGGAACCGCGCGGCTGCGCGCCCCTGGCCTGCACAACGTGCGCAACGCCCTCGCGGCGATCGCGGTGGGACGGCGGCTGGGCGCGTCGTGGGACGCCATCGCGGAGGGGATCGCCTCGTACAGCGGAGTGGACCGCCGTTTCGAGCACGTGGGCGAGGCGGGCGGCGTGCTCTTCGTGGACGACTACGCGCACCACCCGACCGAGGTCTCCGCCACGCTGCGCGCCGCGCGCGAGGCCCACCCCGGCCGGCGCCTGGTGCTCGCCTTCCAGCCGCACCTCTACTCCCGCACGCGCGACTTCGCCAGCGAGTTCGGCCAGGCGCTGGCGATGGCGGACGTGGTCTTCCTGACCGACGTCTACGCCGCCCGCGAGCTGCCGATCGAGGGGGTCACGGGGATGCTGATCGCCGAGCCCGCGCGCGCCGCGGGCGCCGACCTGCGCTACGTGCCGGACCGCGCCGCCATCGTGGGCGCGGTGGCCTCTGAGCTCCGCGAGGGCGACCTGTGCATCACGATGGGCGCGGGGAACCTGGACTCCGCCGCGCGCGAGCTGCTGGCCTCCCGCCGCCGCCCGACCGGCTGATGAAGCGCCGCACCCGCCGCATCGTCCTTGCCGCCGTCGCCCTCGTCGCGGCCTCGTCGCCCTTCTGGGGACCGCCGCTGCTGCGCGTCTCGCCGGGCTTCGACACGCGCCGCGTGGAGGTCTCCGGCACACGCCTCCTGGCCCCGCACGAGGTGCTCGCCGCATCGGGCGTGAAGATCGGCGGCAGCGTGTGGACGGACCCGGCCGCCTGGGAAGCCGCCCTCCGCCGCCACCCCGTCGTCGCCGACGCGGAGGTCACGCGCCGCCTGCCGCACACGCTGCGCATCCGCGTGACGGAGAAGCGCGCCGCGGCCCTGGTGCAGGCCGGCACCCTGCGCGCCGTCACCGCCGAGGGAGAAGTGCTCCCCGTCGACCCCGCGCGCGTGCCGCTGGACCTCCCGCTCCTGCGCGCCACCGTGAAGCCGGACGCGCGCGGCCGCATCCCTGCGGGCCCCGTGCGGACGCTGCTGGCAGAGACTGGACGGCTGGGCGAGCTGGACCCGGCGCTGATGGCCCGCGTGAGCGAGGTGCGCTCCGACCCGTCCGGCGCACTCCGCCTGGTGCTGAGCGCCCCCGCCGCCGAGGTCCTGATCCCCGCCGGCGCCGACGACGCCCGCCTGGTCCGCCTGCGCGCCGCCCTCGCCGACCTGGAGCGCCGCGTCCCGGCGGACTCCGCGCAGCGCAGGATTCGGGTGGACGCGCGGTGGGAGGATCAGATCGTGGTGAGGTTGCCGGAAAAGAAGCCGGAAGTGCGTTAGTGCGTGAGTGCGTGAGTGCGTTGGATTCGAGACGCGCTCACCCTTTGATGCACGACGACGCGGGACCGCACGGCGGCGCGAGCGCATCAGGACCGCACCAGGACGCATCAGGACGCATCAGGACGCGCCAGGACCGCACAAGAGCGAATGAATTCGCCGCTGGAAAAGTGCAAAGTCCCCCTGCGGGGACTGTAAGATTAGAGTCCGCGAAGGCGGATTTCGTGTAGGTCCAGCGGCGAAGATTCGCCCCCCTGGAAATGACAGGACGCACTAACGCACTCACGCACTAACGCACTTCCCCCCCCGGATGCGCCCTCAACTCGTCGCAGGACTGGACATCGGCTCCAGCAAAACCGCCGTGGTCATCGCGGAGGTGACCGGCGATTCCATCCACCGCGCCCAGGTCAAGATCCTGGGGGTGGGGCAGGCGCGCACGGGAGGCATCCGCCGCGAGATCGTCACCGACATCGAGGCCACCACGGAGTCCGTCCGCAAGGCGATCCAGGAGGCCGAGCTGATGGCCGGGGTCAAGGTGGAGCGCGTCTTCACCGGAATCGCCGGGGAGCACATCCACGCCTGGCCCTCCACCGGCGTCGTGGCCGTGGCGCGCTCCCCCGGCACAGACGGCGAGATCCGCCCCGGCGACGTGGACCGCGTGCACGAGGTGGCCCGCGCCGTGGTCATCCCCACCGACCGCGAGCTGATCCACGCCATCCCGCAGGAGTACATCGTCGACTCGCAGAACGGCATCCGCGATCCCGTCGGGATGGCGGGGACGAGGCTGGAGGCGGAGGTGTTCATCGTGACCGGGTCCAGTCCGGCGGCGCAGAACATCCGCAAGGCCGTGAGCCGGGCCGGCTACGAGGTGGCCGAGCTGGTGCTGGAGCCGCTCGCTTCGTCGCTCGCCGTCATGAGCGAGGACGAGAAGGAGATCGGCACCGTGCTGGTGGAGCTGGGCGGCGGGACGACCGACGTCGCCATCTTCTACGAGCGCAAGGTGCGGCACCTGGCCTCGCTCCCGTGGGGCGGCGCCACCGTCACCAACGACATCGCCAAGGGCCTGTCGCTTCCGTACGCGGAGGCGGGGCGCGCAAAGGAGCGCTTCGGCGCCGCCCGCGCGGACCTGGTGGACCCCAACGAGACGTTCGAAGTCGCCGCGGCCGCCGCGGGGCAGACGCGCCACATCGCGCGCGAGCTGCTGGCGCACATCATCGAGCAGCGGATGGACGAGATCTTTGGCCTCGTCGCCGCCGAGCTGGAGAGGAGCGGACTGGCGCCCGAGCTGGCCGGCGGCATTGTGCTGACCGGGGGCGGAGCGTCGCTGCACGGCATCGTGGAGCTGGCCGAGCGGAGCTTCGCCGGGCCCGTGCGCATCGGCGTTCCGGGAGAGGGTCTCGGCGGCCTTGCGGATTCGGTCCGCCGCCCCAAATTTGCTTCTGCCGCAGGACTCGCGCTGTATGGATCCCGCCGACTCATCTCGGAATCCCCCGAAGGGAGCGCGCCCGTCAACGCCTCCGTAAACGGCGTCATCAAGTGGATGAAAGACTGGCTCACGGACTTCTTTTGACCGTGCAGCCCCTGGATAGAGCATGCCCAAAGACATGACGAGTACGTCCCTCCCACGCGCCTGGAGGACTAGAGGATGATCTTCGAGTACGAAGAGATTATGCCGCAGAACGCCCGCATGAAGGTGGTGGGCGTGGGCGGCGGCGGCGGAAACGCCGTCAACCGGATGATCGAGGAGGACCTGGAGGGGGTCGAGTTCATCAGCGTGAACACGGACGCCCAGGTCCTGAAGACCAGCAAGTGCCCCATCAAGCTGCAGATCGGGCAGAAGCTCACGCGCGGGCTTGGGGCCGGCGCGCGTCCCGAGATCGGGCGGCTGGCGCTGGAGGAGAACGCGGACGAGCTGCGCAAGGCGCTGGAGGGCGCGGACCTCGTCTTCATCACGGCGGGGATGGGCGGCGGCACCGGCACCGGCGCGGCGCCGGTGATCGCCGAGATGGCCCGCGAGATGGGTGCGCTCACCATCGCCATCGTCACCAAGCCCTTCATGTTCGAGGGGAAGAAGCGCCTCAAGCAGGCCGAGCTGGGCCTCGCGGAGCTGAAGCGCTGCGCGGATACGATGATCGTGGTGCCAAACGAGCGCCTGCTTTCGGTCGTCGGCAAAGGCACCTCGTTCAAGGATGCGCTCAAGAAGGCCGATGAAGTGCTTCTGCACGCCACGCAGGGCATCTCGGACCTGATCCGCGTGACGGGCGAGGTGAACGTGGACTTCGCCGACGTGCGCACGGTGATGAGCAACCGCGGCACGGCGCTGATGGGCACCGGCTTCGGCAAGGGGGAGAACCGCGCGGTGGAGGCGGCGCAGGAGGCGATCTCGTCGCCGCTGCTGGACAACATCTCCATCAAGGGCGCGGCCGGGGTGCTCATCAACATCACCGGCGGGATGGACCTGGCGATCGACGAGGTGACGACGATCTCCACCATCATCCAGGAAGCCGCCGGCGACGACGCGGAGATCATCTTCGGCGCGGTGCACGACAGCGGGCTGAAGGAAGAGGTGCGGGTGACGGTGATCGCCACCGGCTTCGAGCGCTCCGAGCCGGTGTTCGAGCGGCACGACAACGTGATCCGCGCCGACTTCCGCTCGCCGCGCTCCGAGGTGCGGCCGCTCTCCGGCTCGCGCACGGTGATGCCCACCGGCGAGGGGCCGGCCCCGTTCGCGCCGCGCGCCCCGCAGGCGCCGGCCGAGCCCACGCCCTTCCAGCCGCGCCCGCAGCCGCAGCCCGAGCGCGAGCACGGCACCCCGGTCACGCGGCTGCCGGTGCCGCCGCGGCAGCC
>DASVTZ010000074.1 GCA_036387335.1 Longimicrobium sp. | reverse complement strand
TGCCGCCACCTCCATCTCCAGCCCGATCCCGAGCTGCTCTCCGTCAAGGCGCGGCGCCGCGCCGCGTCCCTCGATCCCCACGCGCTCCATCCACTCCGCCGCCACCTCGCGGAAGAGGGGCGCGGCCGGCGTGCTCACCCGGTACAGCCGCTCGTACAGCTCCACCGGCATCCGCATCCCGCGCGACGATCCGATCACGCCACGCATCGGAAAGACGGTGCGGAAGACGTCCTCCGGGAAGCAGTCGCGGTAGAAACGGACGTACTGGTCGCCCTCGGAGGTGCGGCGGTACTGGTTGATGAGGAAGCCGGCGCGGCGCAGCGCAGGGTTGAAGTCGGCGCACACCTGGTCCACCGTGCCGATCAGCTTGAGCACGCCGCTGGCCGAGAAGTCGTCCGGCGTGGCGACCACGGTGTAGCTGTGCGCCGCCGCCAGCGCCACCTGCAGCCAGATCCCGCCCGACGGCGGCGTGTCGATCAGCACCACGTCGATCTCGTCGGGGATCGCCTCGGAGAGGAGCGACGCGACGGAGTGGATCACCCGTCCGCGCCGCGCATCGTCGCGCGCCATCTCGTACGCCACCAGCTTTTCCGACCCCGGCAGCGTCCAGAGCGTCGGGAAGCTTTTCTGCACGGCCGCCTCGGCGATGGTGGAGCGTCCCTCCAGCACGTCGGCGAAGGTGGGCCCGTAGCCTGGATCGGTGTAGTCGGACCCCAGCAGCGCCGCCGTGGCGTTGCACTGCGGGTCCGCGTCGATGACCAGCGTGCGGAGCCCATAGGCCCCGGCCAGCGTGCCGGCCACGTTGACCGTCATGCTGGTCTTGCCCGCACCGCCCTTCTGGACGGTGAAGCAGGTGATGTGTGCCATGTGCGAGGGACGAGGCGTTGCGGGTGTGAGTAAGGACCGGGCGTAAAGATGCCTTGCCCCGGGCTCCGGAGCAAGGCATCTCTCTTTACTCACCGCGTTTCAACAGGTTTACCCGGTAAATCGTCCGCTCAGTTCCCCATCCCGCCCATGATCCCCGCGAAGATCCCACCAAAGATGGCGCCGATGATCCCGAACACGATCATGATGATGATGCCCGCGGGGATGGAAGCGATCGCGACCTTGATCATCAGGACGATCAGGTCGCCGATGCCGATGTCTATTCCCGTGATGCGGACGCCGCCAGCCGTGGATTGCGTGTTGACGTAGGGCGCGTGCGGTGTGTTGTCCATGGAAGCTCCGAAAGGTGCGATGGGTAGGATGCGGGTAGCCGCCCGCCTGCGGTACTGCAGATGTATGGGACGGCGCAGGGAGGGAGCAGATCGTCGGCGCTCCGTCACCTGCGGAACTGTTCGGGCAGGAAAGCGGGGACCCACAGAAAGCATCGGCAACAACGTACTCTTCGCGGCGCCGCTACGCCAGATTCTCGTGCGGCGCCGCGTGAATGCAGGTCAGCGGTACTCCAGCTCCCGCCGCGTCCACACCTTACCTCCACGCACCACGCGCGAGACCCTGCGGTAGTTCGCGACGTCCGCGAGAGGATTGGCGTCGAGGATCACGAGGTCGGCAACCTTGCCTCGCTCCACCGTCCCGATGTCGTTCCGCCCCATCGCCCGCGCGCCGTTGCGCGTGCTGGCGACGAGCACGTCCATCGGCGAGAGCCCGGCTTCGGCCATGGCCGCCATCTCGCGGTACACGGAGGGGCCGTGCAGCGTGAGGGGATTGCCGGCGTCGGTGCCCATCACCACGGGAATCCCCGCCGCGTGGACGCGACGCAGGTTCGCCAGCATGAGCCGGTATTCCTCCGCGGCCCGCGCCCTGATCGCCGCGCCGTTGCCGCCGGCCGGCGGAAGCGAGTCGGTCAGGAAGGCCTTGGCGCGGGTGGCCGGATCGACGCACTCCATCGCGAGCCCCCGCGGGTCGAAGCGCCGCTCGCGCAGCTGCAGGTAGCCTTCCTGCACCGTCAGAGTCGGGTTGTACGATGCGCCCGCCTCGCGCGCGAGCCGCAGGAATTCGTCGTCCACCGCCACGTCATCCACCGAGTGCACCAGCAGCTTGGCGCCCGCGCGCAGGGCGTCCTTGGCGGCCCACAGGTCGGTGGCGTGCACGATCAGGGGAATCCCCGCGCGCCGCGCCTCCTCCGCCGCCACGCGGATGCGCGACTTGGATGCGGCGGTGTCCGGCGAGTTCGCGCCCACCAGGTACCACACCTTCACCGCGTCGCTCCCCCACGCGGCGATCATGCGCGCCCCGGCCCGCGTCGCCGAGTCCGTGGCGGTGTGCACGAACTGCCGCTGCGCCGGCAGGTTCAGCCAGTGGTCGCGCGTGGAGAGGAGCGGGCCCGCCGCCGCCACGTGCGGCGCCGCGGTCGACCTCTCCGCCCCTTCCCGCAGCGCCCAGGTCCACGGATAACCACCCACGTCGAACGTCGCCGTCACCCCCGAGCAGAGGTGGCTGCGATAGAACCGCTCCGGATGCGCCTGCAGCGACGCGATCGTGGAGTCGTACGGAAAGCGCGCGCGCATGTCGAGCGCGTCCGGGCGCCCGTCGGCCCATCCGGTCTGCGAGTAGTGCACGTGCGCGTCCACCAGCCCCGGGATCACGTACTTCCCGCGCACGTCCACCCGCCGCGCCCCCGCCGGCACCGCGCACCCCGGCCCCGCGCACACGATCCTCCCCTCCCGCATCACCACCGTCGCGCCCGCGATCGGCCCGCGCCCGGTCCCGTCGATCAGCGTGCCACCCACCAGCGCCGTGACCGGCCCACCCGCGCCTGCCTGTGCGGAAAGCTGCTCCCGCCCGAACAGGAGGATGAGAACG
>DASVTZ010000073.1 GCA_036387335.1 Longimicrobium sp. | reverse complement strand
CGCATGCCGCCTGCGCTCGGATCCACGATGCCGCTGAAGACCGAGCCGGTGGCGTCGCTGCTGCTGGCGGTGCGCGCGCCCATCACGAACGCGGCGATCACCAGAAGCCCTCCCACAACCGCGCTGCGCAGCACCGGGACCAGCTCCAGGCGGGGCTGCTTGCGGGACTCGATGTCGTTCTGAAGCCTCAACAGGAGAGACTGCATGCCAGCCTCCGGGGGTTCTGGTTCTCAGCGTGCGGGGAAGCGCCCAGCCAGGGCTAAGCCCCGGCCGCCGCCGTCCAGACCCCGCTCTGTCCCCCCTCTTTGTGCAGCAAACGTACCTCCACGATGGCCATTCCCCGGTCCATTCCTTTACACATATCGTAAACGGTGAGGAGCGCGCAGCTTACCGCCGTGAGCGCTTCCATCTCCACCCCCGTCTTGCCATCGGTGCGCGTGGTGGCCGTCGCGCGCAGGCCGGGGAGCGCCTGGTCCACCTCCAGCACGACGGCCACGGAGGTGAGGGGAAGGGGATGGCAGAGGGGGATCAGGTCGGCGGTGCGCTTCGCCCCCATGATCCCCGCGACCTCCGCGACGGTGAGGACGGCGCCCTTGGCCGCGCGCCCCTCCACCACCGCCGCCAACGTCGCGGGCGCCATGCGGATGCGCCCCTCGGCCACCGCCGTCCGCCGCGTCACCTCCTTGTCCCCCACGTCCACCATGCGGGGACGCCCGCGCTCGTCCAGGTGCGTGAATCCGCTCTCGCCGCTCATCTCGTTCTCCTGATCTTGCGGGTGTGGCACCGGTGCCTCTCTCCTGCGTCCCAACGACACGCGGCGCCCCGTCCGATGAGGACCGGAGCGCCGCGCAAGTGTCGTGTGCGTTTTGTTGGCCCCCCCGGCGAGTGAACTCGCTGCAACAACAGCACAAAGTCCGCCTTCGCGGACTCGCGGCCGAGGTCCGCGCCTATCAAGCCCACTTCAGTGGGCTTCGCGTGGTTCCAGCCGGGGGATTCATCCCCCGGTCGGATTCGTCCGTGTGAGGCGGTTGTCACCCCGCCCGCAGCAGATCCGCCCGGATCCCCCGCAGCAGATCGGCCACGATGAGCTGCGGGTTGACGTTGCCGGAGGCCAGGTCGCGCGCCTCCTGCACGCGCATCAGCGCCGAGGCCACGCCCTCCGCCTCCACGCGGCCGCGGGAGACGATGCCGTTGAGGAGCGCGGCGTCGTCCGTGTAGGCCAGGGCATCGGGCGCGCCGGCGGCGACAGCCATCAGGTCGCGGAGCCAGAGGGAGAGCGCTTCCAGGGTGCCCGTGAACTCGCCGCGCGCGCCGGCCGGCGCGACGGCGTTGGCTGCCGCCAGGCGGTCCGCAGCGGAGGTGGAGGTGGCGGCCTGGAGGAGCGACCGCCCCGCCTCGCGCTGGCGCTGGAGGACGCCGGCGCCGCCCGCACCGGGCAGGAGCCGCAGCGCCTTGCCGATCGCCCCAGCCGAGATCCCCGCCACGCGCTCCGCATCCGCGCGAGCCATCCCCTTCTCGCGCTCCAGGAAGTCCGCCACCGTCTCCGCCGGGAGCGGCACGAGACGCACCGGCAGGACGCGCGAGCGGATGGTGGGGAGGAGCGCGCCGGGGTTGGAGGAGGTCAGGATCAGCGTGGTGTCCGCCGGGGGCTCCTCCAGCAGCTTCAGGAAGGCGTTGGCCGCCTCCGGCGAGGACTCCTGCGGAACCATCGCCTCCGCGTCGCCCACCACGAACACCTTGCGCGACCCCATCGCCGGGCGCACGCTCGCGAAGCGCTGCAGGTTCTGGATCGTGCCCATGAAGTACGCCGGGGCGCGGTCGTACGCGGGGACGTGGAACGGGTCCGCGCGGCGCGAGGCCAGCTCCACCCCGCGCGACTCCTCCAGCTTCTCGCGCAGCTTCTCCGGGGTCGCCGCGTCGGGGCGGGGGAGGGGGAAGAACCAGTGCACGTCCGGGTGCTCCAGCCGCGGCACCATCCGGCAGCTCTGGCAGCGCCCGCACGCCAGCCCGTCCGGCGCCGGCGACTCGCACATGATCTGCTGCGCCAGCCAGAGCCCCACGCGCTGCTTCCCCACGCCGCTGGGGCCGTGGAAGAGGAGCGACTGCGCCAGCGTCCCCGCGCGCACGGCCGCCACGAGCACGCCGCGCACGTCCTCGTGGCCGTATACGGGCGTGAGCGCCATCAGCGCGCCTGCCCCCGCAACCAGGTGAGCGGGTCCACCGCCTGCCCGCCCGGCGCGCGGATCTGGAACTCGACGTGCGCCCCCTCCGGCGTCTGCTCGCCGCCGACGGTGCCCACCACCTGGCCCTTCACGATGGTGGCGCCCTGCTGCACCTGCACCTGCTTCAGGTAGAGGTAGAGCGAGTAGTAGCCGCCACCGTGGCTCACGACGACGGTCGGGCCGTAGCCTTCGAAGGGCGCGGCCATCTCCACGGTGCCGCCCTCCACCGCGCGCACCGGCGAGCCCGGCGCCGCGCCGATCCCCACGCCGTTGTAGCGGATGGCGGTGCCGTTGGGCTGCGTCACCCGCCCGAAGCGGTAGACCAGTCGCCCGCCCACCGGCCACGCCAGGTTGCCCACGTCCGCCGTGGTCATGGTGGACGCGGGGGCGCGCACCGGGGCCGCGGCGGCGGGAGCCGGACGGCCCGCGGCGGCGGCGCGGGTGCGCGCGACGGCCGCGGCGGCCACCCGGTCGCGCTCGCGGCGCTCGGCCTCGCGGCGGCGGGCCTCCAGCGTGGCGATGAGGCCGGTAAGGCGGCGCTCGTCGCGCGCCAGCTCGGCGAGCTGGGCGGTGGTGGAGCGCTCGTGCTTCTGCAGGACGTTGAGCGTCTCGCCTCGCTCGCCCTGGAGGCTGCGGAGCTGCTGGTGCTCGTCTCTGCGCTCGTTCTGCAGGTACTGGATGTCGTTGTAGCTGCGCCGCAGCTCCTGCTCGCGCAGGGTGAGCTGGCGCGAAAGCTCCTCCACCTCGTTCACCAGCCCCCGGTCGCGCTGGGCAACGAGGTGCAGGTACTTGTAGCGGTTGAGGAGGTCCGCGAAGGAGCGCGACGAGAGCAGCACCTCCGCCGCGTGCAGCGGGCCGCGCTTGTACAGGTCGCGCAGGCGGCGGTTGAGGAGCGACTTCTTCTCCGCCAGCCGCATCTGCGTGGTGGTCAGCTCAGCCGTGGTGGCGTCGATCTTCTTCTGCGTCTCGCTGAGCTGCAGGTTCAGCTCGCTCACCACGCTCGCCGAGACGGTGGCCTGGCGGCGGATGATGTTGAGCTCCGCGTTTACGTCGTGCACCTGCCCGCGGATGCGCTGCAGCTCGCCCCGCAGCTCCTGGCGCTCGCGGCGGATCTCCTGCAGGCGGCGCTGGCTTTCCGAGATCTCCTGCTGCGGCGCGCGCTGCTGCGCGATCGCCGCGAGGGGGAGGACGGCGGCCAGCAGGAGCGCGGCGAAGGCGCGGGCGGGGCGCACCGTCAGACCGCCTCCAGGTGGCGGCGCACCGCCACGATGCTGCTCAGGAAGCCGAACACCGTCCCCGCGACGACCACGCCCACGATCCACTCGGAGGGGAGCCACTTGAGGGCGAAGAGGTAGCGGTTCAGCGCGGCGAAGGCTACCCAGGTGAGCGCCGCGGCCGCGACCCCGCCCAGCAGCCCGGTGATGATCCCCTCCAGCACGAACGGCCGCTGCACGAAGCCGTCGGTTGCGCCCACCAGGCGCATGATGGAGATCTCTTCGCGCCGCGCGAAGACCGCGATGCGGATGGCGGTGGCGATGATGATCCCCGCCACCAGCGCGAACGCCCCGCCGATGGCCGTGGCCGCCGCGCCGAAGAGGCGGCGGATGGTGTAGATCTTCTCCACCCACCCGTCGCCGAAGTCCACCTCTTCCACGAAGGCGTACGCCTTCAGCCGATTCGCCACGCGCGACACCGCCTCGGGCGAGCTCTGGCCGGGGCGCAGCCGCACCTCCAGCGACGCGGGGAGCGGGTTGCTCTCCAGGTCGGTGAAGACGTCGCGGAACTCCTTCATCTCCTCCATCGCCGTGGCCAGCGCCTCCGTCTTGGTGACGTAGCGCAGCTCCTGCACCTCAGGAAGGCGGCGCAGCTCGTCCTGCGCCAGCTGGAGCTGCATGGCGGTGGCGTCGTCGCGAAGGTAGCCCACCACCTCCACCTTGTTCTCCACCTCGCGCACCGCCTGCGAGATGTTGAAGGCGGTGAGGCCGAAGAGCCCTACGATGAAGAGCGAAAAGGCGATCGCCACCACCGACAGCATCGTCAGCAGCGGCGTGCGGCGGAAGGCGGCGAGCGCCTCGCGGAGCGCGTACGACATGGGGTTCAGGCCTGCTGGGGTTCGCGTGCCGCGGGGGTGGGGGCGCTGTCGTAGACCACGGCGCCCTGGCTGAGCTCGATCACCCGGTACTGCGGGTGGGCGCGCACCAGGTCCAGGTCGTGGGTGGCCATCAGCACGGTCATCCCCATCGAGTTGATCTCGCGGAAGATCTCGAAGACGCCCTTGGCCGCCCACTCGTCCAGGTTCCCGGTCGGCTCGTCGGCCAGCAGAAGGAGCGGCTCGTTCACCAGCGCGCGCGCGATGGCCACGCGCTGGCGCTCGCCGCCCGAGAGCTCGTCCGGATAGGCGCGCGCCTTGTGCGCCAGCCCCACCTGCGTGAGCACGCGGTGCGCGAGCGGCGCGATGGCGGTGCGCTTCTTACCCGTCACCTCCAGCGCGAAGGCGACGTTCTCCTCGGCGGTGCGGTCGCGCAGGAGGCGGAAGTCCTGGAAGACGACGCCCATCTTGCGGCGCAGCATGGGGACGTCGCGCTGGCGGATGAGCTTGGACGAGAAGCCGGAGACGCGCACCTCGCCGCTCGTCGGCATCTCGGCCATCTGGATGAGGCGCATGACGGTGCTCTTCCCCGCGCCGGAGTGGCCGGTGAGGAAGACGAGCTCTCCCTTGCGGACGTGGAACGACACGTCCCGGAGCGCGGCGCCGGAGCGCGCGTACTCCTTGGATACGGATGAAAGCCTGATCACGGGAGGACCGGGGCACTGCTGGAGGGAACTGTCGGTGTGGGTCCAACTTAGCCGGGTTTTGCGCCGCTGTCAAACGGTTTGGCACATGCGCACGGCCAGTAGCACGGCCTCGCGCGTGGACGACCAGTCGGCAATCCCCCTGCCTGCGATGTCGAGAGCCGTGCCGTGGTCGGGCGAGGTGCGGGGGAAAGGAAGCCCCAGGGTGACGTTGACCCCGCTCCCGAAAGCCGCCGTCTTGAACGCCGCCATCCCCACGTCGTGGTACGGCGCGATCACCGCGTCGAACTCGCCGCGGACGGCGCGGGTGAACACCGTGTCCGCCGGCACCGGCCCGAACGCCTTCACCCCGCGCTCCGCCAGCATCCTGAGCGCCGGCTCCACGATCCGCTCCTCTTCGTCCCCAAAGAGCCCGCCGTCCGACGCGTGCGGATTGATGGCGCAGAGGGCCACGCGCGGCTCGGCGATCCCCCAGTGGGCGCGCAGGGCACGATGCGTGAGCTCCGCCTGCCGCACCAGCAGCCCCGCCGAGAGCGCGGCCGGCACGTCGCGCAGCGCCAGGTGCGTGGTGGCGAGGACCACGCGCAGGGGTCCGCCCAGCGCCGTCCGCTCCGCCGCCATCATCATCGCGACCTCCGGGACGCCGGCGAGGTCGCGCAGCATCTCGGTGTGCCCCGGGTAGTGCCATCCGCCCGCGTGGAAGGCGGACTTGTCGATGGGCGCGGTGACCACGGCGTCCACTTCCCCCGCCATCGCCATCTCCGTGGCGCGCCTGATCGCCTCCCCCGCGATCCGCCCCGCCGCCGCGACGCCATCCTCCAAAGTCCACCGCCCCACCGCGACGTCGTCCGCCCCGCCCAGCAGGTGCTCCGGCCCCACGCGCACGTACTCCGCCGCCGCCGCGACCTCCCGATCCGCGAGCGCCGCCGCGACCACCTCAGGCCCGATTCCGCGCGGATCTCCCAGCGTCACGGCGATACGTGGGCGTGTCCCCATGCTTCGGTGCTCCATCAAAGAAACTGCGGCCTCACGCGGAGGCGCGGAGACGCGGGAGAACTGCAACTACATGGCTCACACAGAGACACAGAGACACAGAGGAAAGGCAAGGAGGTCTTTCTCTGTGTCTCTGTGTCTCTGTGTGAGATTCGCTGTTTCTCTCTCTGCGGCTCCGCGTCTCCGCGTGAGACAATTTGGATGCTTGGGAGACAGGACGAAACCGCCCCCGCGCGCCAATGGGCTCGCGGAGGCGTCAGAATGCCAGCTCGTCCTTGGTGCGCTCGTCGCTCAGGACCTTGTAGAGGTCGCGGGCGGCGGCCTTGGAGACGCTCTTGCCGGGTAGGGCGAGGAGCTCCACCTGCAGCGTGCGGCGCGGATAGCGGATGGTGATCCGTCGGCCCGGGAGCACGGTGTCGCTGGGGCGCGCGTCGCGGCCGTCCAGCGACACGGCGCCCGCCTCGCACGCCGTCTTCGCCTCGCTTCGGCTCTTCGTGAGGCAGAGCCGGTGAAGGAGGACGTCTACACGGAGCGCTTCGTCCGCCATCGCCTCAGAGGTTGATGACGACGTGCGTGGTGCGGCGCAGCTCGGCCAGGAGCTGCTCCTCCAGGCGCTGCTCGGCCATGCGCTCCTTTACGCGCTCCGCCACGTCGGCGTACTCGTACTGCCCCTCTGCCTGGCGCTCCGTGATGCGCACGATGGCGAAGGAGGGCGCCCCCTGCGCGCTCGCCACCTCGAACGGCCCCACCAGCGTGTTCGCCTCGGCGGTGGCCAGCGGGGCGGCGTACGCGGGCGAAAGCTGCGCCAGCGGGATGTTGCGGTTCACGCGCTGGTCCGCCGGCGTGTTGGTGGCCGCGGCAAAGGTGCTCAGCGACGCGCCCCCGCGCACCGCCGTCGCGATGGAGTCGGCGCGGGTGCGGGCGGCCGCGATGTCCTCCGGCGTGATCTCCGGGCGGATCAGGATGTGGCGCGCCTGCCGCTCCGGCCCGCGAATGCGGTCCAGGCGGATGATGTGGAAGCCGAACTCCGTCTCCACGATCCCCGACGTCTGGCCGGGGCGCAGCGAGAAGGCCGCCACCTCGAACGGGCGCACCATCTGCCCCTCGCGGAACCACCCCAGGCTGCCGCCCTGCTCCTTCGACGCGTCGGCCGAGTAGCGGCGCGCCAGCACCTCGAAGTCGCCACCCCTGCCGAGCTCCGCCAAAACCTCCTCGGCGGTGCGGCGCGCGCGCGCCTTGGCCGAGTCGGAGGGGAGCGGCTTCACCAGCACCTGCTCGAAGGAGACGTTCGCCGGCCGCGTGCCAACCGACGCGCGCACGCCCTCAAAGAACTCGCGCGCGTCCGCGTCGGCGATGGTGGGGCGGGGGCGCTTGGCGACCTCCTGGCGCGCGTAGCGGTCGATCATCGTGCGGTCGGTGATCTGCCGCGTCAGGTCGCGTCGGTACTCCTCCAGCGTGCGGCCGGAGGCCTGCAGCGCGCGCGACAGCTCCGCCTCGGAGCCGTTGAAGCGCTGCTTGACCTGGGTGAGCTGCCGCTCCACCGCCTCGTTCACCTCCAGCTCGTTGACCGTCATCCCGGAAGCGCGCGCGGCCTCCAGCAGGATCAGGTCGCTGACGCGCTGCTCCACGATCTGGCGGATGAGCGCGGCCCGCTGCGCCGGGTCGGTGGGGATCTCGCGCCCCGACTCGCGGTACGCTTCCAGCCCCTGCTGGACGTCCGAGAAGAGGAGCGTGGTGTCGCCCACCACGGCCACCACGCGGTCCACCAGTTCCTCGCCCGGCTGGGCGGCGGGGACGGTCTGGGCCACGAGCGGCGAGCCGGCGAAGAGGGTGGCGATGGCGGCGAGCGCCGCGATTCGGTTGCGCATGAGCTGGTCTTGGGACTGCGGGAGTGGGCGGCCCCTGCCACCCGGAAGCGACCGGCCCGGGCGGATGCACCGCCCGGGCCGGCCCTGTTGTATGCCGGAGCGCCGCAGGGGTTCCCCCGCGGCGCCCCTCACCTGCTACGGCTGCGCCGGCGCCGGCTGTCCGCCCTGCGGAGCACCCTCAGGCGCGCCCTGCGGCTGCCCCTGCTGCGGCTGCCCCTGGGGAGGCATGCCCTGGGGCGGCATCCCCTGCTGCGGCATCCCCGGCTGGCCCTGCGGGAGCTGCGGCTGCGTGGCGCGGATCGCCTTCATCCGCTCCACCACGCGGGCGAAGGCGGCCTCGTTGACCTCGGAGCCGTACGAATCGCGCAGCGCCTGGCCCAGGCGGCCCAGCGGCTGCAGCTGCACCTGCCCGGAGAGGAAGGCCTGGATGAGCTGGCGCACCTGCTCCTCGATCGCCGCGTTGCCGGCCGACCCCTTGGGGATGCGGCGCGTGCCCAGCCCCGTGCCCTGCAGCAGCCCGCGGATCGCCGCGCGCGCGTCGGCACGGATGGAGTCGGTGGCCGCGCGCGACAGGTTGAAGTTGCGGCGCTTGGCCTCGGCCAGCAGGATCTCGCGGGTGGCCTGCTGCTTGAGGAAGTTCTCCACCAGAGAGTCGGGCGCCGAAGCGGCCTGCTTGCGCTGCGCGGACGGGATCTGCTCGATCACCATCGCCACCTCGCCCGAGGTGAGCTCTCCGCCGCGGTACTCCAGGAGGGTGCGGTTGGCGGCGCGGCCCTTGAGGGGCAGCTTCTCCATCGTCGCCATCTCCTTGATCTGCTTCACGGCGCCGGTCTGCACCTCGATCTTGGCGGCGGCGGTCAGGGAGTCGACGAACTTCTGCACGGCTTGGCCCTGCGTCTGGCGCGCCAGCATCTGGCGGAACTGCGGGCGCTGCTCGGCGGGGAGCGGCTGCGACTTGCGCTCTTCCACCTTGATGATGTGGTAGCCGAAGGGGCTCTCCACCACCTTGGACACCTGCCCCGGCTGCAGCGCGAACGCCGCCTGCTCGAAGGTGGGCACCATCTGCCCGCGGCCAAAGAAGCCGAGGTCGCCGCCCTGGTCCTTGGAGGTGTCCTCGGAGTGCTGGCGGGCGAGCGCGGCGAAGTCGGCGCCGCCGGCGGCCTGCGCCTGGAGCTGCTCGGCGCGGGCGCGCACCGCCTGCCGCGCGGCCGGTGCGGCGTCGGCCGCCACCTTGAGCAGGATGTGGCGGGCGCGCACCTGCGGGCCGGGGCCCTCGGTGTTCCACTTCTCGTCGAGCTGCGCCTCGGTGAACATGGTGTCCACGCGCACGTTGCTGTTCACGAAGCGCCCGAGGATCACCTCTTCGCGGGTCGGCTCGATCAGCTTGTCGAAGTCGAGCACGGCGAGGGTGGTGTCCTCGGCGGCGGCGGTGGCCAGGAGGGTGTACTCCACCCACATCTTGGCCAGCTCGCCGACGAGCTCCTCGGTCGGCTGGATCTGCGGGTTGGCGGCCAGCAGCGACGCGGCCTCTTCGACCTTGAGCTCTTTGCCGGCGGCCTGGGCCACCACGTCGGTGTGGGAAGACATGGCCTTGCCGAACGAGCCGCACCCTGCAAGCGCGAGGGCGGCGGCGGGCAACGCCCAGCGGGTAAACTTCATCACGATCTCCAAAACCGGGTGAGGGGACTGCGGCGCGGGCCGGATGGCCGGGGCGCGGGAAAAAAAGTGCGTTAGTGCGTTAGTGCGTTAGTGCGCTGGGGACGGTGCTTCCCCCCGCTTGTCATCCTGAGGGAGCCGCCCAGCAGGAGCCGGCGGTGCGCTCAGTACTCTCCTGCGGCGTCCGAAGGATCTAGCCGGTGCCGGGCCGGGATTCGCGACTCATCGCGGCCCCCTCGAAACGCGCAGTAGATCCTTCGCTCCGCGCCACAGGATGGAGCAGTGCAAGGTACGGTGAGGCGCTTCGCTCAGGATGACATAAAGGTCGAAAGCGCACTCACGCACTAACGCACTCACGCACTGCTGTTCTACGCCGCCGCGGCCTTCGCGACCTCCGCCACCAGGTCCCGCAGCGAGGCGAGAAGGGTGGGGAGGATCGGCTCCGTGCCGTGGCGGGTAAGGGCCAGCGAGAGCGGCATCGGGCGGCGGACCTCCACGGCCAGCTGGTGCGCGGAGAAGGCCGTCTGCAGCGACGCCATGCGCGGCACGTTGCCCCGGCGGAAGTTGATGCGCACGTCCCACGGACGCACCAGGATCCGCTCGATCCCCAGCTCGCCGCCCAGCAGCCGGAGCTGCGCCGTGGCGATCAGCGTCTCCACCTCTTCGCGGAGCGGGCCGTAGCGGTCGCGCAGCTCGCCGCGGATGGCTTCCGCCGCCTCCACCGTCTCCACGCGGGAGAGGCGGCGGTAGAAGTTGAGCTTCTGCGCCTCGTCCGTCACGTAGTCGTCGGGGATCAGCGCCGCGCCGTCCACCGAGACCTCGGCCAGCTGCACGCGGCTCTCGCCCTTGCCGCCCTTGAGCTGCTTGATGGTGTCGTCCAGCAGCCGCATGTACGTGTCCAGCCCCACCGCGTGCACGAAGCCGCTCTGCTGCGAGCCGAGGATGTTACCCGCGCCCCGCAGCTCGAGGTCCTTGAGGGCGATGCGGTAGCCGCTCCCCAGCTCCGTGTAGTGCTCCAGCACGCGCAGCCGCTTCTCGGCGTCTTCCTGGATCTCGTCAGGGATCAGCAGGTAGCAGAACGCCCGGTGGTGGCTGCGGCCCACGCGCCCGCGGATCTGGTAGAGCTGCGAGAGGCCGAAGTGGTCGGCACGGTTCACGATGAGCGTGTTGGCGCGGGGCACGTCCAGCCCGCTCTCGATGATGGCGGTGGCCACCAGCACGTCGCGCTCGCCGTCCAGGAAGGCGGTCATCACCGCCTCCAGCTCCTTCTCCCGCATCTGCCCGTGCGCGATGGCGATGCGCGCCTCGGGGATCAGCCGCTGCACCCGCTGCGCGACGACGTCGATCGTCTCCACCCGGTTGTGGACGAAGAACACCTGTCCGCCGCGGTCCAGCTCGCGCCGCATGGCGTCCTCGATGATCGCGTCGGCCCAGGGAAGCACGTGGGTGATCACCGGCTGCCGGTCGCGGGGCGGCGTCTGGATCAGCGTCATGTCGCGTAGCCCCAGCATGGAGAAGTGCAGGGTGCGCGGGATGGGCGTCGCCGTGAGCGTCAGCACGTCCACCGTGCGGCGGAGCTGCTTGAGGAGCTCCTTGTGCTTCACCCCGAAGCGCTGCTCCTCGTCCACGACGATGAGGCCCAGGTCCTTGAAGTGCACGTCGTGCGACAGCAGGCGGTGCGTGCCGATCAGGATGTCCACCTCGCCCGCCTGCAGGCGCCGCAGCACGTCCGACTGCTCCTTCGTGGTGCGGAAGCGCGAGAGCGCCTCGATCCGCACCGGGAAGTCGGCCAGCCGCTCGCTGAAGGTGTGCATGTGCTGCTCGGCGAGGATCGTCGTCGGCACCAGCACCGCCACCTGCTTCCCGTCCTGCACGGACTTGAACGCCGCGCGGATGGCGATCTCCGTCTTGCCGTAGCCCACGTCGCCGCAGATCAGGCGGTCCATGGGGCGCGGCGACTCCATGTCCTTTTTGACGTCCTCGGTGGCCTGGCGCTGGTCGGGCGTGTCCTCGAAGAGGAAGGCGCTCTCCATCTCGCGCTGCCAGCGGGTGTCGGCGGAGAACGCGTAGCCCTTTTCCGCGGCACGGGCGGCGTACAGCTCCAGCAGCTCCGAGGTCATCTCTTCGATGGCCTTCTTGGTCCGCTGCTTCTGCCGGCTCCAGTCCTTGCCGCCGATGCGGTGCACCTTGGGCGCGGGCGCGTTCTCGTCCGGGTCGCTCACCCACCGCTCGATCAGGTCCACCCGGTGCACGGGCACGCGCAGCAGCTCGCCCCCCGCGTACTCGATCACCAGCGTCTCGAACTGCTCCTCGCCCACGCGCACCAGCTCCATCCGCCGGAACTGCCCCACGCCGTGGTCCATGTGGACGACGTAGTCCCCCGGCTTGAGCGCCGCGATGCTCTCCAGCGCCGCCCCGCCGCGGAACCGGCGGCGCCTGCGCACGCGTCGCGAGCGGCGAAAGATCTCGTGGTCGGTCAGCAGCCGCAGCGGGGGCTCCGCGTCCGCCAGCACGAAGCCGCCGCCGATGGAGCCGATCCCCAGCTCCACGTGCCGCGCGATGCGCAGCTCGTCCAGCAGCTCCTGCAGGCGCTCCAGCTGTCCCTGGTTGTCGCACAGGATAAGCGTCTGCTCGCCGCGCGCCGCCGCCCCGCGCAGCACGTCGCCCAGCCGGCCCATGTCGCGGTCGATGGCCTCCGGCGGCAGGGCGCGGAAGCGGGCCGTGGTCTGCGTGGGAAGGGTGCCCGTGTCTTCGATGAAGAGCTGGGCGAACCCTTCCAGCCTGCGCGCCGCCTCTTCCGCGGGAAGGAAGAGCGTCTCCGGCGCGTCCGGGCGGTTCCCGCGCTGCGCCTCGGCGGCGTGGAGGCGGCGGACCTCCTGCCAGGTGCGGTCCAGCTCGCCGCGCGTGCCGCCGCCGGCCAGGTGCACCACCACGGCGTCCTGCGGCAGGTACTCCAGCAGCGACTTGCGCTCGCTCCCCTCGGTGGCGCGTGCGGAGCGCGCCCCTACGCTCGCCTGCGCGCGCAGGTCCACGGGCAGCAGCTGCAGCTCGTCCACGGAACGCACGGAGAGCTGCGTCAGGATGTCGAAGAAGCGGATCGACTCGACGGTGTCGCCAAAGAACTCGATGCGCGCCGGCTCCGGCGCGCCGAAGCCGAACACGTCCACGATGCCGCCGCGCAGCGCGAACTGCCCCACCGCCTCCACCGTGGGCACCCGCTCGAAGCCCATCCCCTCCAGCCGCGCCGCCAGCTCGGGAAGGAGCACGTCCTCGCCGGTGCGGATCTCCAGCCGCAGGTCGTCCAGCCCTTCCACGGCCGGCGCAAGCTCCTGCAGCGCGCGCGGCGTGGTGACGAGGAGCGACGCGCGGCCGGAGAGGAGCGCCTCCAGCGCCTCCACGCGGGTGCCGCCGATCTCCAGGTGCGGCTCGCCCTCCTCGTACGGCAGCGACTCGCGCTGCGGGTACAGGAAGACGGCGCCCTCGCCCAGGAGCGCTTCCAGGTCGGCCGTGGCCTGCTCGGCGGCTTCGGGCCCGGCGGCCACCAGCGTCCAGATCCGCTCGGGGCGGGCGCGGTGGAGCGCGGACACCAGCACCAGCGGGGCGGAGCCGGCCAGCCCCGAGGCAAGCGCGCTCCCCCCCGCCCGCGGCAGGCTAGCCGCCAGCGCCTGGAAGGCGGGGACGGACCGGAACGAATCGATCAGCAGCGGGTGCGGCACAGCACGGTGGGTCGGGTCTGCTCCAGGGGCGGCACTGGGTTTTTTCTGGACAACCCTGGATTTTAGCCCCTCAGGGCGCTTCAAGTCAACCGGCAGGGGTGACGGATGGCGGACGCCACCCCCCTTTGTCATCCTGAGGGAGCCGCCCTCCAGACATCCGCCGTGTCCCGCCCTGCCGTTGCGGCGACCGAAGGATCTAGCCGGCGAGGCCGGAGGACGGCGTGCGGCGACGGGGCTCTCGGCGCGCGCAGTAGATCCTTCGCTCCGCGCCATGCATCCGGGCGGAGTTGAGGACGGTGCGGCGCGTCGCTCAGGATGACAGATGGGCCCGTAACTTGTCGTTACGCTTGCTACTGGGGCCGCTGGGCCCATATTTGAAGACACACCCTCCACCCCCTCGCGCCAGGCGTACTTGCCCGCACACCCCGCAGCGCCGGACGTCTGGCGCATCACGACGCCGCTGTCGTTCGTGCCGCGAGAGGTGCATGCGTACCTGGTGCGCCTGCAGGCAGACAGGTGGATGCTCGTGGATGGCGGAATCGGGACGGAGGAGGCGTGGGAGGCGCTGGATGGCGGCGTGCAGGAGGCGGCGGGGGGGTGGAACGGCGTATGCCTGCACGTCATCACGCACATGCACGTGGATCACGTGGGGCTCGCGGTTCGCGCACTCCGGGCCGCTCCCGCGCCGCTGGCGATGGGCGCGCTGGACGCCGAGCGGATGGCCTTCGCCGCCGCCAACCCGGCAGATGAAGCCGCATACCGCGCGAGCCTCCTGCGCCGCGCCGGGGCTCCCGCCGAGATGGTGCGCGCCTTGGAAGCTACCATCTCCGGTTCCAAGGCGCTCGCCCCGCCGTTCGCGGCCGACGTGCTCCTCCGCGGCGAGGACGGCGACCTGCCCGGCGCGCCGGGGTGGCGATGGGTGTGGACGCCCGGGCATACGGCGGGGCACGTGTCGCTCCACCGCCCGGCGGACGGGGTGCTGATCGCGGGCGATGCGGTCCTCCCCCGCATCACCCCCACACTGGGAGTGAACCGCCAGCGCGCGGACCCGGTGGGCGACTACGTGGCGGCACTGGAGCGGCTGGAGGCGCTCGCGCCCGTCCTCATCCTGGGCGGCCACGGCGCGCCGACGGGCCCGCGGCGCATCCGCGAGCTGCGCGACGCCGCCGAAGCCGAGACCGAAGCGGTGGACGCGTGCCTGGATGGGGGCCCGATGAGCACCTGGGAGGTGGTGAAGCGGCGCTACCCGGGGCGCGACCTCGCCCCCTCCACGCGGATGCTGGCGATCCGCGAGACGCGCGCCCACCTGGACCGGCTGGCAGCCGCGGGACGCGCCGTCGTACACCCGTCGCCGGACGGGGCGGAGATCTTCTCCCGCCCCTCGTAGCACCTGGCCCGCGCCGACCGCGCGCGCCACGACTTCCCGTCCGGAGCCATCCGATGTCCAAGCTGCTCGGTTTCCTCCTCCTCCTGATCGGCGCCGTGGTGCTCGTGCCGCAGCTGCGCGCGCGGGCCATGCCCCACGTGCAACCGGCGCTGAACCCGTTCTACGAATGGTCCGCGCGCAACCGCGTCAACGACATCGTGGAGATCCTGCACGAGGAGGAGACGTTGGGGCGCAACATACCGGATCCGGCGAGCTTCGCGGGCTTCGTGGCCCGGCGCGACTTCCAGCAGGACGCCGCGAACGACCCCTGGGGAACGCCGTTCTACCTGCGCCTCACACGCAAGGCGTACTTCGTGGGCTCCGCGGGGCGCGACCGCCTCCCGAACACGGAGGACGATATCGTCTCGCCGCCGCAGCCCCGCAAGCCGGCGGTGCGCCGGTGAGCGCGATGCTGAAGGTGGGGCTCACCGGCAACATCGCCGCGGGCAAGTCCACGGTGGCGCGCATCTGGCGCTCGCTCGACGCCACCGTGGTGGACGCCGACGTCCTGTCGCGCCAGGCGGTGGAGCCGGGTACTCAGGCGCTGGCCCGCATCGCGGAGGAGTGGGGCGACGAGGTAGTGGAAGCCGGGGGCGGGCTGGACCGCGCCGCGCTGCGCCGCATCGTCTTCGCCGACCCGAGCGCGCGCGAGCGGCTGGAGGCCATCGTGCACCCCGCCGTCGCAGAGCTCCGGGAGGAGGCGTACCGCGCCGCGCAAGAGCGGGGGGAGCGCGTGGTGGTGGCGGACATCCCCCTCCTCTTCGAAGTGGGGCTGGTGGACGACTTCGACGCGGTGGTGCTGGTGGACGCCCCCGAGGAGGTGCGCCTCGCGCGGCTGGTGGGCGACCGCGGCATGGACCCCGAGGAGGCGCGCCGCATGATCGCCGCGCAGATGCCCTCGGAGCTGAAGCGCGCGCGCGCCGACTTCGTCATCTCCAACACGGGGACGCTGATGGAGCTGGACCGCCGCTCGCGCGAGGTGTGGACCGAGCTCCTGCGGCGCGCGCGTGGCTGAGCTGCTGCGCGTGGACATGCACGTCCACACCCGCCACTCGCCGGACTCGCTGAACCCGCTGGAGGGGATCCTCGCCGCGATGGACGAGCGGGGGATCGACCGCGTGGTCATCGCCGACCACAACCGCATCGACGGCGCTCTCCGCCTGCGCGACCTCGCCCCCGACCGCGTGCTGGTGGGCGAGGAGGTGAAGACGCGCGAGGGGCCGGACATCATCGGCATCTTCCTCACCGAAGCGATCCCCCGTGGCACCCCTATTCGCGAGACGTGCGAGGCGATCCGGGCGCAGGGCGGCGTCGTATACGTCCCGCACCCCTTCGACACGCGCCGCAGCGGGGCGGGGAAGCTGCTCGACGAGATCGCGGAGCTGGTGGACGTGGTGGAGGCGCACAACGCGCGCACCTTTCGCCCCGAGCTGAACGAAAGGGGCGAATCGTGGGCCCGCGCGGCCGGAAAGCGCCTCGGCGCTGGCTCGGACGCGCACACGCTGGCCGAGATCGGCGCCGCCTACGTGGAGGTCCCCCCGTTCGAGCCCACGCGCGACGGACTTCTCCGCGCGCTGGACGGCGGGCGGGTGGCGGCGCGGGGGACCTCGCCGCAGCTCGTGGTGCTGGGCTCGGCGTATGCAAAGGTGCGCAAGCTGATCCTTCCCGACTGAACCGGAGCGAGACCATGCGACTTCTGATCGCCGCGCTGCTGCTGTGCTCTGCCTGCTCGCGCCACGAGCCCGGCGCCGACGGTGCCCCCGCGTCCGCCGAGCAGACCCCGCCCACCCCCGGCGCCGTCCAGGCCGACAGCGCCAAGTCCGACGTCACCGGCCCGAACGGCCCGCGAACCGGCGGGTGATCCCCGAAAACCAAGGGCTCACGCGAAGGCGCTAAGGCGCAAAGAAAGTACTTCCGAGTCTTCCCTTCGCGTCTTCGCGCGTTTGCGTGACACCTTGCGTTGGAACCACCGCGGGGCTAGATCGTGCGGCCCGGGCGGGCTCGCCGCGGCGGGATGAACGAGAGTCGAAGAAATGAGCGATCACAACAACTACCGGCGCGAGGCCCCCGTGGACCTCGCGTCCATCTTTTTGGGGCCCAAGGGCGAGAACGCGGACGTCTTCGAGCGGCTGCTGCTGGAGGCGTTCCGCGACCACGTCTTCTGGAGGCGCAACTTCCATCCGGAGGACGGCTTCCAGGTGCGGGAGATGGACCGGCTCGCGCCCGAGTACCAGGCCTCGCTGTCCACGCTCTCCACCGAGCTGATGGGTCTGCTCGGGGAGCTCAAGGCGGGGGTGCCGTTCTTCAGCCCGCGCTACATAGGGCACATGTCGAGCGACCTGACGATGGCGAGCCTGATCGGCTACTTCGCCACGATGCTCTACAACCCGAACAACGTGGCGGCCGAGGCGTCGCCCGTCACCACGCGCATGGAGCTGGAGGTGGCGGACCAGCTCGCGCGCATGATCGGCTACGATCCCGCGAAGCAGTGGGGCCACCTCACCTCCGGCGGCACCGTCGCGAACTTCGAGGCGCTCTGGGTCGCGCGCAACGTGAAGTACCTCCCGGTCGCGGTGCGCTGGGCGGCGGAGGAGGCGGGGGTGGGCGGGCTCTCGGTGGGCACTCCCGCGGGCGGGCGCGCCTCGCTGGACGACATGGACCTGTGGGGCCTCCTCAACGTCGCGCCGGAGGACGCCATGGACCTGGCCGACGCCTTCCGCGCGCGCCTGGGGGATGACGGCGCGGCGGTGGAGGCGCTGGCGCAGCACTCGCTGGCCGGCCTCGGCTACCAGGAGTTCGGGCGGCGCCTTTCGCAGCAGTTCGGCGACGCGCTGCAGGACGGGGCGGTGCTGGTCCCCTCCACCGCCCACTATTCGTGGGAGAAGATCTGCCGAGCGCTGGGGATCGGCGGGCGGCAGCTCATCCACGTCCCCGTGGACCGGCGCTTCCGCATGGACCCCGCCGCCCTGGAGGCGACGGTGCACGCCCTGGCGGATCGCAAGCAGCCCATCATCGCCTGCGTCTCGGTGATCGGGACGACGGAGGAGAGCGCGGTGGACCGCCTGGACCTGATCGCCGACGTGCGCGAACGGGTGGCGCGGGAGCGCGGCGTCGCCTTCCACCTGCACGCGGACGCGGCGTGGGGCGGCTACGCGGCCTCCATCACCCGCGGTCCGGACGGGCGCCGCCGCTCCTACGAGGACGCGCTCGCCGACTATGCGCCCGAGGCGTGGCCCGAAGAGGGAGTGTACCGCGGCCTCTGCGCAATGGAGCGCACCGATACGGTCACCATTGACCCGCACAAGCTGGGCTTCATCCCATACCCGGCGGGCGCGGTTTCCTTTCGCGACCTGCGGGTGCGCGAGCTGGTGGCGGTGGAGGCGCCGTACCTGTTCCACCGCGGCGCGTCGGAGTGGGGGTACATCGGGCGCTTCATCTTCGAGGGATCCAAGCCGGGCGCTGCGGCGGCGGGCGTGTGGATGTCGCACAAGGTGCTGCCGCTCGACTCCAGCGGCTACGGCCGGCTCATCGGCGAGACGGCGCGCGGCGCCCTCCTCCTGCACCGCCGCCTCGCGAGCGGCGATTGGGGTCCGTTCACCCTGGTTCCGCTCCCCCTGCCGGACCTGAACATCGTCTGCTTCGCCATCGGCCATCCGTCGCTCACCACGCTGGAGGCGACCAACGACTTCGCGGGGCGCGTGTACGGCGCCATGAGCGTGTCCGAGGAGCGCTCCGCGCGCCAGCTCGACTACTTCGTCACCAAGACCGTGCTGCGCGCGCGGGAGTACGGCCACGCCGCCGACCCCATCCTCCAGGGGCTCGGCTTCTCCCGCGAGGACTACGAGCGCGCCGGCGGCGTCAGCGTCATCCGCTGCACGGTGATGGACCCGTTCCTCGCCTCGCGGCGCGGGAAGATGGACTTCGTGGGCGGGTTCGCGAAGACGCTGCGGGGGGTGCTGGAGGCGGTGTTGTAAGGCGGGCGGGGGTCGGGCACGCGGGGTCCCCCTCTCCCCGGCCCTCTCCCCCGCAAGCGGGGGAAAGGGTGCACTCCGCCTGTCTCGGGCATCTGCTCGCAGGGCACGGTTGATCGTGCCCACCCTCGGCCTGACGCCCCACGCACCAACCCCGTAGGGGCAGCCCCGCGTGGCTGCCCGTGCCCCGCGCGGCGCCGCCGCCTGCCCGCGGCACCTACGCCCGCCAAACGCCCCTCCCCCAGCAGTTTGGGGGAGGGGCAGCGAGGAACGAGCGGGGTGGGGGCCTGCGCCGCCTTACTCCTCCTCCGCCTCGACGTTCTGCTCCTCGCGGGCGACGCGCAGGTACTCGCGCAGCGACTCTTCGGGGATCTGGCTGAGCTGGCGGAGGATCGCCTGCGCCTGCTCGCGCAGCGGGGCGGCCTCGTCGCGGGTCAGCTCGTCGTCGAAGTCGAAGGGGAAGGCTTCGCGCTCGTCGTCGCCCTCGTCCGTGGTCGGGTCGATCCCGGAGAGAGGGTGGAAGACCATGGTCACGCCGAGCGCGTTGGAATCGTCCACGTACGGGCTGATCTCGGCTTCGGCCAGGTACAGCTCCCCTTCGTCCTCGAAGATGCGGAAACCGACCAGCAGCCCGAGCCCGTCCTCGGCGTGAGGGGTGTGTTCGTGGCTCGGGTGGTCGTGTTCGTGAATCGGCATGTCTCCTCCGGCGTAGGGTCGGGTTCGTGGTCCGCGGGCTGAACCGCGGCGCGCGCAAGATACGCACCCGCCCCGCGCGCTGACAGGGCGCACCCCACGCGAACCTCGCCGCCGCGCCGGTGTACCCGCACCCCTGGACCGGTCTAGCCCCCCGCCGGGGGCCAGACCGGATTTTCTATTTTCATCCGCCGGAGAGGGTGCCGTCTTGAAGTCGCGGCAGGTGTACTTATCGCTCGTGCTGGTGCAGGTGCTCTTTTCCACGCTCCCCATCGCGGTGAAGGTGGCGCTCCGCGAGCTGTCGAGCCCCGCGCTGGCGATGCTGCGCGTAACCTTCGCCGCGATCCTCTTTGTGGTGCTTCAGCGGGTGCTGGTGGGGGAGCGCATCCACTCCCTTCGCGACTACCTGGAGCTGGCGCTGTACTCCGTCTTCGGGGTGATCGCCAACCAGCTCCTCTATATCACCGCGCTCACCCTCACCACGGCTACGGCCGCGCAGACCTTCACCGCCGCCGGCCCCGCGATGACGCTACTCATCGCCATCCTGCTGAGGAAGGAGAGCGCGACGCCCGCCAAGTGGCTGGGGATCGCGTTGGCCGCATCGGGGGCGCTGTACCTGGTGGGGATGGGCGGGACCACCGGTGCCGCGCTTGGGAACCTGCTGGCGCTGCTCAACGTCGCGTGCTTCTCCGTGTACCTGGTGATCTCGCGCGGGCTGGTGCAACGCTACCATCCGCTGACGGTCATCACCTGGGTCTTCGTCTTCGGCGTTCCGGGGATGATGCCGTGGGGCGCCGCCCCCCTGCTGGCCGAAGCGGGGCGCGCCACAGCGGTCACCTGGATGGCGCTGGCGTGGATCGTGGTGGGGCCCACGGTGGGCGCGTATTACCTGAACGTCTACGCGCTCACCCGCGTGGAGAGCAGCGTGGTGAGTGTCTTCGTCTACATCCAGCCGATCCTCACGGCGGTGCTGGCGACGTGGCTCCTCCACGAGCGCCCCTCCGCCCGCCTTCTCCCCGCCGCGCTCCTGATCTTCGCCGGCGTCTCGGTCACCGTATGGGCCGGCCGTCTCGCCCGCGCGCGCGGCGCAGTGCAGGATGCGGCGGAACTGGTGGAGGAATGAACGGAAGTGCGTGAGTGCGTGAGTGCGCTAGTGCGGGGCGCCATTTTGTCATCCTGAGCGACGCGCTTCACCACCCTTTCCCGTACTCCGACTTCTGGCGCGGAGCGAAGGATCTACTATGCGAGCCGGGATCAGCGGATCACGCAGGCCTCTTGCCTCGCCGGCTAGATCCTTCGATCGCCGCCGAAAGTCCGGTGCACCGCTGATGTAGGGGAGGCGGCTCTCTCAGGATGACAAATGGGGGGGCACGGTCAAAACGCACTAACGCACTCACGCACTCACGCACTTGCTCTCTACCGGCGCGGACGAAAAACGTTAGCTTACCTCCTTCCGCGGAGACCACTCCGCGCGGCATCCCTCATTCGAGCTCCCATGTACCCGGTTCTGATCCAGATCGGCGGATTCACGGTCACCTCTTTCGGGGTGATGATGGCGCTGGCTTTCCTCGTCGCCGGATGGGTGGCTTCGCGCGAGCTGGCGCGCGTGGGGCTGGACCCGGAGCAGGCGTGGGACATGGTGGGATACGCCGCCGTTTTCGGGATCCTGGGGTCCAAGATCTACTACATGATCCTGAACTGGCAGGACACGATGGCCGATCCCATGCGCGCCCTCCTGTCGCGTTCGGGACTCGTGTGGTACGGCGGGCTGATCCTGGCGGCGGCGGTGATCGCGTGGCGCGTGAAGAAGTCAGGGATGCCCTTTGGGCGGATGGCGGACGCATCCGCGCTGGCGCTGGCGGTAGGGTACGCCATCGGCCGTATGGGGTGCTTCCTGGTGGGCGACGACTACGGACGCCCCTCCGACCTCCCGTGGGCCGTGGCCTTCCCCAAGGGCGCGCCTCCGTCGACGGCCGCCAACCTGCGCGAGTTCGGCGTGGACATCCCGGCGAACGTGCCGCCCGACACCGTCTACGCCGTGCACCCCACGCAGCTCTACGAAGTGGGGATGTCGCTCATCATCTTCTTCATCCTGAAGCGGGTGCAGCCGCGCCTGGCCACGCCGGGGATGCTCTTCATGGTGTGGGTGGCGCTGGCCGGTGTGGAGCGCTTCATCGTGGAGATCTTCCGCGCGAAGGACGACCGCTTCCTGGGCGTGCTGACGATCGCACAGCTCATCAGCATCCTGATGATGGGGGCGGGGGTCGCGGGGGTGGCGTACCTCGCGCGCCACGCCAAGGCCCCCGCGGCCCCGCGCCGCACGGCCGCCGCGTGAACGGCTCCGCGGCCCGGTGAACCGCCGCCGCTTCCTTGGAGCGGCGGCGGCGCTCGGTGCCGCCGCGCTCGGCGTCGATGCGGCGTGGTGGGAGCCGCGCTCGCTTGAGGTGACGCGCCACAGCCTCTCCCTCCCGCCGCGGCACGCGTCCCTCCGCTTCGTCCAGATCACCGACCTGCACCTGCGCGGCATCGGCTCCATCCACCGCCGCATCGCCACCGAAACCGCCCGCGCCCGCCCCGACTTCGCCCTGCTGACCGGCGACTCGGTGGATCAGGAGGACGCGCTCCCCACGCTGGACGCCTTCCTCGCCCTCCTCGACCCGCGCCTTCCCAAGTACGCGATCCTGGGCAATTGGGAGCACTGGAGCGGGGTGGACCTGCGCGCGCTCGCGGCCGTCTACGAACGCCACAACGCGCGGCTCCTGGTGAACGAGTCCATCGTGCACCCGCACACAACTGGCCCCGTTGGGATCACGGGTCTGGACGACCTCGTAGGCGCCCCCGACCTGCGCGCAGCATTGCGTGGCGTAGATCCGGCGCTGGTACGCATCCTCCTGGCCCACTCCCCCGCCTACCGCGACACCGTCGCCGCGCACGCGAACACGGCCGGCGCCATTCCGATCGACCCGGTGGACGTCGCCGGCATCAGGCTCATGCTTTCGGGCCACACACACGGCGGGCAGGTCACCGTCGGCGGTTGGGCGCCGCTCGTTCCGCCGGGGACAGGCCGCTACGTGCGCGGCTGGTTCCGCGGCGACGGCGCGCCGCCGCTCTATGTCTCCCGCGGCATCGGTACCTCCGTCCTTCCCATCCGCTTTGGGGCCACACCGGAACTCACTGTGTTCACCGGGTGACGGATGTGTGGCGCAGTATTGGAGCGCCGTAGATCGCCAGCTAGATTGCGTGTCCAGGGGCTTCCGGTATAAGAGCCAGCGACACACACCAGCGCGAGGAGCGGCGAGTGATCTGGGAGTTCGTGCAGCGCAATCTGCAGATGATCATCCAGACGCTGCTCCCGTTTGGGCTTTTTGTGGTGGACAGTTTGATGTTGCACAGCACGCCGGACTGACGCAGGAGAAGCGAGCAAGGCTGGAAATCAACCTGCGGGCGGTCGAGGCCGAGTTCAACAGGACGGTTCTTCAGAGTGCCGATGGTGCAGCGGCTGACAATCCGGAGTCTCGTTGACCGTCGCTGAGCGCTAGGAGAGGCGACTCGGACCCCATGTCATGCGCCGCACCGGATCGCGAATCACTTCGGACGAGGAGGACCCATGCCACAAACAGTGGAAGCCGTCATCACTCCGAGCGGACACGTGCGACTGCTCGAGCCGCTGTCACTCTGCGAGAGCCGCCGTGCGCTCGTGACGGTGCTCGACGAGAAGGTGAATGTCGCGGTGCCAGATACATCGTTGTTGCTCAGCGAAGGTGCGCTGTCCGACTGGAATCGCGAGGAGGAGGACGCCGCATGGGCGTATTTGCAGCAGGAGCAGTAGTCCTGATCCCGTTCCCGTACTCCGATTTGTCGCGGGCCAAGTTGCGCCCCGCTGTCGTGCTCGCGGACGCCGGGCGGGGTGATGTCGTGCTCTGCCAGCTCACGAGCAACGCTTACGCTGATCCGACGGCTGTCGAGCTCACTCGGATTGATTTCACCGCGGGTGCGTTGCGTCACACCAGCTATGCGCGTCCGGCGAAGCTCTTTACGATGAGCGCATCACTCGCGGTCCGCCGGGTTGGAGTGCTGGGCTCCGCATCCAGGGATCGTATCGTGGATGCTGTCATCGATCTCCTGCGGCCCGAAAGCCAGAACTAAGTATCTGCTGCGCGACGTCTTCTCCCTCTCCCGAGTTACCCCGTGCCCACTCGTTCACGAAAACTCCTCAAACTCGCCGCCGCCGCGCTCGTAGCGCTCGGGGTCGCCGCGTGCGCCGACGACGCGCCGGATTCGCTGCTGCCGGAGCTTCCGCGCCCCGGCCGGCCCAATCCGCATCCGGACCAGGCCTTTCTGCTCGAGGCGGCGCGCGGTGCGTGGACGTACGTGGATCGCGAGTACCAGCCGCAGACGGGGCTGGTCAACTCCGTGAGGAGCTACACGTACGCCACGGTCTGGGACATGGCGAGCGGGCTGGCGGCGTTCCACTGCGCGGGCGAGCTGGGAATCATCACGCCCCAGGACTTCGACGCGCGCATGACGCGGGCGCTGCAGACGATCGAGGGGCTTCGCTTCTTCGACGAGGTGGCGCCGAACAAGAACTACTCCACGCTCACCGGCGCCGTGGCCGGGCGCGACGACCGCGACCAGACGGTCGGGGAGCGCGGCTTCGGATGGTCCACCACGGACGTGGGCCGGCTGCTGGTGTGGCTCAGGATCATCGAGACGCGCCATCCGCAGTACGGGCCGGCGGTGCGGCGGATCGTGGCGAGGATCAAGCTGGCGGAGATGGTGCGCGACGGGTACCTGTCCGGCGCGGAGCTCACCCCCGCTGGGCAGCTGCTCCGGTACCAGGAAGGGCGCCTGGGATACGAGCAGTACGCGGCGTACGGCTTCGCGCTCTGGGGCCAGCGCGCCGAGCGGGCGCTGAGCCTGCGCGAGAACTCGCTTCCGATCCAGGTCTACGGCGTGCCTCTCCTCGCCGACCGGCGCGGCGACGACTTCCTCACTAGCGAGCCGTTCATCCTGATGGGGATGGAGCTGGGGTGGAACCGCGAGATGAAGCAGCTCGCGACCGGTTCGCTGGAGGCGCAGGAGGAGCGGTACCGGCGCACCGGCGAGGTCACCTTCGTGAGCGAGGACCACGTCCCCATCGCGCCGTACTACTTCTACTACTACGCCATAAGCTACCGCGGAAACCCCTTCTCCGTGGGCGTGCAGGGGAGCGAGACCGTGCTCGACGGGCCGCGCTGGATCAGCGCCAAGGCCGCTTTCGCCTGGCACGCGCTCCTTCCGAGCCCCTACACCCGCCTGGGCGCCGACGCCGTGGCGCCCGCCCTCAGCCCGGTCCGCGGGTGGAGCTCGGGCGTGTTCGAAGGGAGCCGCGCCCCCACGGGAAGCGAGAACGTCAACACCGCCGCCGCCATCCTCGAGGCCGCCCTGTACAGCGTGGACCGGCTTCCGCTGGTGCACTGACGAAGCTGCACGTCCTTCGGCGGAAGTATGAAGAAGAATCCACCCAGCACCATCACGCGGCACGACGACGAGATGCTTTCGGAGTACGATTTCAGCGGTGGTGTGCGGGGAAAGTACGCGGAACGTTACGCGCGCTCCGTCAGCATCGTGCTTCTCGATCCTGATGTCGCCGAAGTCTTTCCAGATTCGGATGCCGTGAACCGGGCGCTGCGCGCGCTTGCGGGAACCATGCGAGAGCAGAAGGCGGGGACGCCGGCCTCTTGAGAACGAGGAACGCCGCCAGACATGCGTCCGGCGGCGTTCCTCGTCTGCGCCTACTGCGGCCGCAGGGTCAGGCGCGCTACTGTCCGCGCCTCTGCCTTGCGGCGGTCGAGCGGGATGCGCCAGAGGCGGCCTTCGCGCCAGAGCAGCGTCTGGTCCTGGTAGTGCCGGGAGGTGGGGATGCCGGACTGGCCCGTGGGGATGATGAAACCTCCCTCGTCGTCCACGTGCGCCATGTCCACCACGTGGCGCTGGCTGGGGCCGTAGCCGTTGACGTACGGCGCCTGGCGACGTCCCAGCCCGAGCGCGTTCACCGTGTTCGAGGAGCCCGGGGAGGGGAAGGGGCCGATGTTGAGGCCGAAGGCGCGGTCGAGCGCGCTCACGACGCCCAGCGGGTGATCCATGCGCGTGCTGTGCATCTCGCCCCAGTTGCGGCCGTCCACCGTGCGTATGGCCTGGCGCATGGCCTCGGCGGAGAGCTCGTCCAGCGTCTCGCGCCTGGGAGTGCGCACGTCGTCCACCCAGGCGCCGCCGCCGCGGGCCAGGAGGCGATCCAGGGTGCCGCGGCCGAAGTACGGGGTCTTGCCGCGGAACTCGTCGTCGCCGATGAGCTTGCGGAGGGCGTCGAACCAGGTGTAGAAGAGCGGCGTCGCGCGCGAGTCGAGCGTGGCGCTTCCGTCCCACGCGCGCAGCGTGTGCGCCGCGGCGGTGTCGCCCGCGAGGCCGGCGGCGCGCACGGCGAGTGGGAGGTGGCGCAAGGCGAAGAGGTCGCGCACGTCCATCTGCTGGCGGGCGACGTCGGCGGCGGTCAGGCGGCTGCCGGCCCGCACCATCTCAGTGATGCGCTCCGCGCGCGCGGGGCCCACGTACTCGGTACCGATGCGGGCGTGCAGTGCGCGCGACTGCAGGTTGTTGGCGGTGACGATGTACCCCCGCGGCGGGTTGAGCAGGTGCGGGTGCTCGGAAAGCTCCAGGTAGCGCTCCCACTCCCCCTCGCCCGTCCAGCCGGGGACGGGGAGGATGGTGCCGGCGTTGCGACGCACGGGGACCCGGCCGCCCATCTGGTAGCCGAACGCGCCATCCACGTCCGCGAAGACGACGTTCTGGTGCGGCGTGCGGAAGTCGTGCATGGCGGCCACGAACTCGGCGGCGTTGCGCGCGCGGTTCATCCCAAAGAACGCCGACACCTCGCGCGACGGATCGAGCGCCGTCCACTTCATCGCCAGCACGCGGCCGCCGGAACGCTTCTCCACATCGGAGAGCACGGGCCCGTGGCGCGTGGCGCGGACGCGGTGGACCACCGGGGCCTCGCCTTTGACGCGGATGGTGTCGTGGCGGACGATGAACGGCTCCGATCCCCGCTCCGTGCGGTAGCGCGTGCTGTCGGCGGGATCGGTCTCTTCGATGAAGTAGTCCACGTCGTCCACCATGGCGTTGGTGAAGCCCCACGCCACGCGGTCGTTGTGCCCGGCGATCACCACCGGCACGCCGGGAAGGGTCATCCCCGCCACGTTGAGTCCGCCACCGTGCAGCGCGGCGAGGTACCAGAGCGCCGGCGCCCGCAGCGCCAGGTGCATGTCGTTGGCGAGGATGGGCTTGCCCGACTTCGTCCGCGACCCGCCGATCACCCACGCGTTCGACGCCCTCGCCGCCGATACGCCGTCCAGCAGCGCCGCGGCGATGGGCGGGATCGACGGGATCGACATCCCCGAGACGCGGGGGGCGGCGGGCGCGGCGGCGGGCGCCACTGCCACGTCCTCCATGATGGTGATGCCGGAGTCGGGATAGGCGGGGATGAGGTCACGGCCGAGCTCCGGGCCCACGGCGTCGACGGCGCGCTGGAGCTCCAGGTCGAGCTCCCAGCCGGCCAGGTCCCACGCCATGATCTTGGCGATGGAGAGGGTGTTGCGGACCTTCCAGGGCTCCGGCTTGAAGCGGAGGATCATGAACTCGGGGGGGAGCGGCCCGGGGTGCTCGCGCATCCACGCGTTCACGCCGTCCGCGTACGCCTGGAGGAGCGCGCGGGCGGGCGGGTCGAGCATGCGCTCGTCCTCGGCGGCGGCGCGGCCCATCCCGACGGTGCGCAGGAAGCGGTCGGTGTCCACGAGGTCGGGGCCCAGGATCTCGGCCATGCGCCCGTCCGCCACGCGCCGGAAGAGCTCCATCTGCCAGAGCCGGTCCTGCGCATGGACGTAGCCCATCGCGCGGAAGAGGTCCGCCTCGTTGCGCGCCCACACGTGCGGCACCGCAAGCGAGTCGCGCCACACCTCCACCGGCGCGCCCAGCCCGGCGAGCGCCGCGTCGCGCCCCGGGTCCGGCTCCGCGCGGCCCATGTACCAGCGGGTGCCCGCCAATCCCGCGACGACGAGCAGCAGCAGCGCCAGCATGGCGTACCCGAGCTTCTTCATTGATTTTGGTTCAGGAGGGATCAGCACGTAGGGGCTTGGCAATCATGGGCCCCGGGCGCTGAAACTGCAATCTCACGCGGAGGCGCGGAGACGCAGAGGCGCGTTGAGACGCTGGGATTCTCTGCAGCTGCTTTTCGAAACTGTGCGTGGAAACAAGGTTCGGGAGGGCGAAATATTGACCAGTTCGCAGGAACCGCCTACGATGAGCCGGGGTATCTCGAAGCAGGTAAACACGCCAGAGTGGAGGTGCGCACCACAGTGACGAAGAACGTGATCGACACCTCCGGTAGCAGGGAAGAAGCGCTGGCATCCACGGCGAGGCGAGCCGTGCGGCACCTCCGTCTGGGGAGCCGTTTCGGCGCGCGCGCGCGCACCTCCAGCCGCAATGATACCGAGCACCTGCTCGCTTCGCCTGCGAACGCGGAGCGGCTGCGGGCCGCGGTGCGAAGCTCGCTTGCGGGTGAGGGGACGATCATGACTATGGAAGATCTTCGCAGGTGGACGGGCCTTGGCTAAACGGAAGAGGCCTAAGACAGAGTTGAATCCAGGTGCCGCTGTGGGACGATCCCAGCGGCACCTGATCGTTCAGCCCCAGTTTTGGGAAGATCTCTACTGCTGGGTGCAGGAGGACCCGAGAGTCGCCGCCCGCCTAATACGGCTCGTTGAGGAGACCCGCCGCAGCCCGTTTCAGGGAATCGGAAAGCCGGAGCCGCTGCAAGGCGAGTTCGCGGGCTTCTGGTCCCGTCGTCTCACTGCCGAGCACCGCTTCGTCTATAGGGTTGTCGAAGGTGCGCTCGACTGCGTGAAGGCGCGCTACCACTACGAATAGGCCGGTGGTCTTGAAGCCGCACCTGCTCACCGGTTACAACTCTTCCGCCTCCGGCGCGAGCGCTTCACCCAGCACGGCCATGATTGCTTCGCTGCCGAAGCCGCGGCGGGCGAGGAAGCCGTAGAGGCGGCGGCGGGAGGCCTGCGGGTCTTCGCCGGGGCGGGGGCGCCAGCGGGCGGCGGCCTGGCGCGCGAGGTCCACGTCGGTGGTGTTCTCGCGCTCCATGACGTCCTCGATGGCGGCCTGCGCCATCTCGCCGTCGACGCCCCTGGCGCGCAGCTCCTGGGCGAGGATGCGCTTCCCCTTGGGGCGCAGGCGGACGCGGTCGCGCACGAACATCTCCGCAAATGAGGAGTCGTCGACCACTCCCGTCTCCCCCAGCCGCTCGACGACGCTGTCGGTGACCTCGGGGGCGTAGCCCTTTTCGCGCAGGCGGCGGCGGAGCTCGGCGGCGGTGCGCGGACGGAAGGCAAGGAGGTGCAGGGCCGCCTCGCGCGCCTTCCACGTCTGGTCGCGCGCCTCCAGCTCCAGGATGCGCGCTTCCGGCATCTCGTCGCCCACGCGCAGCCCCTCGGCCAGCACGATCTCCGCGGCGAGCGCCAGGCGGAACGCGCCGTCCACGTGCACGTTGAGGCGCTCGGCGTGGTTCTTTTGCGGCTGGATGGCGGTGATCTTCACGAAGTCTGGATACGTGAGCGTGGACGGGCGTGCGGGCCGTTTCGGCCGTAGAAGCGTGGATTCTCCCTGCATCAGGTACCCCGGCCAGCCGCGTGCGTGCCCGGCGGCAACCTTGTTGCGCGAGAAGGCGGGGGTTATCGTTTCGCCTCACCCAGAGGAGATCGACCTGTTGGCCGCATCCGCGCAGACCGCCCCACCGGCGCTGGACGTACGCGCCCTTCGAGAGAGGGAGTTCCCCACCGCCACGCGCGCGCCGTACCTCAACGCCGCCGCCGTAGCGCCCCTTCCGGAGCGCGCCGTCCGCGCCATCGACACGCTCAACCGCCGCCGCGCGTCCGCGCACGACCTGACGGGCGACGACTTCGAGCCGACGCTCACCCGCGCGCGCGAGGCCGCCGCACGTCTGGTCGGGGCCGATGCGGACGAGATCGCGCTCCTCCCGAACACCAGCTACGGGATCAATCTCGCCGCGCACATCCTGCCGCTGCGCCCGGGGCAGCGCGTGGTGGTGAGCGACCGCGAGTTCCCGGCCAACGTCTACCCGTGGATGCAGCTCGCGCGCAACGCGGGCGTCACGCTCGACCTCGTCCCCGCCGACGAGTTCGGGCGGCCGGACGAGGCGCGGATCCTGGCGGAGCTGGAGCGCGGCGATGTCGGCATCTTTGCGCTCTCTTCCGTGCAGTTCGCGTCCGGGTACAGCGCCGTGCTGGAGCGCTTCGGGAGCGTCTGCCGCCGGCAAGGCATCTTCTTCGTGGTGGACGCGATCCAGTCGCTCGGCCAGGTGCCGGTGGACGTGCGCGCCGCCAACGTAGACGTCCTGGCGACCGGCGGGCACAAGTGGCTGTGCAGCCCCTTCGGCACCGGCTTCGCCTACGTGCGCCGCCAGCTGGTGACGAAGCTCGAGCCACGCGTGGTGGGGTGGACGGCGATCTCGGGGACGCTCGATTACAGCCGCCTCCTCGACTACCGCTACGAGTTCTGGGACACGGCGCGCCGCTTCGAGGTGGCGACGCTTCCCTTTCAGGACATCGCGGGGATGACGGAATCGCTCACGCTTCTCCACGAGGTCGGTCCCGGCAACATCCGCCGCCACGTGCTGGAGCTGCTCGACCCGCTCATCGAGTGGCTTCGCTCGACTGGCGCGGCGGAGATCGTCAGCGACCTGCGTCCCGAACACCGCAGCGGGATTTTCTGCTTCCGTCCGCCGGACGCGGAGCGCGCGTTCCGGGCCATGGGGCGCGCGGGCGTGAACTGCGTCCTGCGCGAGGGCGCCATCCGCATCTCGCCGCACCTCTACAACACCGATGACGACATCGCCGTGGTGATGGAGGTCCTTTCCCGCCCGGAGACCTGGTGAGGAGCGCCGTGGACGAGACGACCGCGCTGGTGGAGGCGGTGCGCGAGGAGTTCGCGCCCGACCCCCGTACCGCCGTCTTCGAGGTGTCGGTGGAGGTGGATGGCGACGCCGTCGCACTGGTGGGCGTCACCTCCGAGGCCAATGCGGCGGACGAGCTGCGGCTGCGCATCGCGGGGCTCACCGGGTGGCGCGAGGTGCGCGACGAGGTGCAGCGCCTTCCGGACACGGGCCCGGAGGAGATGGTGCACGCGCTCGTCACCTCCGCCGTGGCGCCGATGCTCTCCGGCCCCGCCGTCCGCGAGACGCAGATCTCGCAGACGGTGCTGGGGAACCGGCTGGTAGTGCTGCGCAGCGTGGGCCGCTGGCTCCAGTGCCGCGCGTACGACGGCTACATCGGCTGGATCCACGCGGGCTACCTGGCGCTGCAGCACGAGCACGAGGCCCGCGCCTGGGAAGTCGGCGGCGCGGGCGAGCCGTGGATCTCGCTCGGCGCGGAGGTCATCGGCCACGACGGGGAGCGCATCATCTTCCTCCCCTGGGGCGCGCGCGTCATGCGCGAGCCGGACGGCCTGGTGCGCCTCCCCGACGGCCGCGTCGGCACGCCCCACGGCGACCTCTTTCCCGCCGCGCTGCGTCCCATGTCCTTTCCCACGGTGGGCGAGGCGATGTGCGAGACGGGGTCTCGCTGGCTGGGCGCGCCGTACCTGTGGGGCGGGGTGACGATGGGTGGCGTGGACTGCTCGGGCTTCGTGCAGGCGCTCCATCGCCTCCACGGCACCACCATTCCCCGCGACTCCGACCAGCAGTCGCGCAGCGGCGCCGAAGTCGATCCCGGCGAGGACTTCTCGCGGCTCAAGGCCGGCGACCTCCTCTTCTTCGCGGAGGACTCCGGCGGGCGCGTGACGCACGTCACCATGTCCACGGGCGGTTCCCGCATCATCCACTCGTCGCTGGGCAACGGCGGCGTCGCGCGCAACGACATGATGGGCCGCCGCAACTACGAGCGCGAGCTGCGCCGCATCTTCGTGTGCGCTCGTCGGATGATCTGAAAAACTGCGGGTCTCACGCGGAGACGCGGAGGCGCAGAGGAACAGCAGAGAAAAGCCTCACACAGAGGGCACAGAGGGAACTGCAAGCCACAGAGAACCCTTTGGTGGTTTATTCTGCGGCTCTGCGAAAACAGAGGCGCGGAACCGGTGATGGTTCCGCGCCTCTCTGCGTCTCCGCGCCTCCGCGTGAGACCTGCTGTTCCCTGCTCAGCGCCGAAACTCGGCCAGGCGAACACCGATGCGGTTCTCGGCTTCCTTGGCGAGGGCGGTGCGGGGGACGCCGTTGGTGATGATGCTGAAGGCCAGGCGCTCGCCGTCGGCGGCGGTGACGTAGCCGGAAAGGGCGGAAACCGTCGCGAGGGTGCCGGTCTTCGCGCGGAGGTTGCCCGCGGCGGCGGTGCCGTACATCCGGCGCAGCCCCGCCTCGCTCCCCGCGATCGGGAGCGAGGCGCGGAACACGGGGGCCTCTGGGGAGCGCGCCATCGCGGCCAGCAGCGTGACGACCGTGCGGGCGCTCACGCGGTCCAGGCGCGACAGGCCGGAGCCGTCCAGCATCCGCGGCGGGTCGGCGCTGGAGAGCATGCGGGCGACGGCGCGTTCCCCGGCCTCGAACGAGCCCTCGCCGCCGGCGACGCGGCCGACCGTCCGCAGCGCTTCGTCGGCGAAGAGGTTGTGGCTGATGTGGTTCGTCACGCGCACCACGTCGCGCAGCGCGGGCGAGCGGTAGGTGGCGAGGACGTGCGTGCCCGCCGCCTGCCGCCGCGCGTGGAAGCCCGCGCGCGAGAGCCCCGGCTCACGAACCGTCCTCACGCCACCGCGCACCTTGATCCCCGCGCGGGCGAGTGCGGTGCGAAAGCGCTCGCCGGCCACGCGGACCGGCTCGTCCACCGGGCGTCCGCCTGAGAGGTTCTCGGTGGTCACGAGGGACGAGACGGGAGCGCCGAACCAGCTCACGAGGTCCTCGGCGGTCCACCCCTGGCCGCGCAGGCGCGGGTCGAAGAAGGAGCCGTCCGCCACGATCGAGCCGCTCACCTCGCGAACGCCGCGGGCACGAAGCGAGTCCGCGAGGGCGTCGAGGGCACGCGCCGTTCCGGGGAAGCGACGGCTCCCCAGAGTAGGGTCGCCGGTGCCGAAGAGGACGAGGTCGCCCGCCAGCACCCCGCCGCGCACCTCACCCTCCGCAAGGAGGTAGGTGCTCCAGCGGAACTCAGGCCCGAGGTAGTGGAGCGCCGCCGCCGTGCTGAACAGCTTCAGGTTGGATGCGGGGGTGAGCCGCGCGTCCGCGTTCCAGGAGAAAAGCGTGTCGGCGCGGTCCAGCGACACTACGAGGACGCCGTGAGTGGCGCCGGCCATGCCGGGGCCGCGCAGGATGGCGCGCAGGTCGCGCTCCAGCTCGGCCACCCGCGACGAGGCCGCGCCTGAGTGCTCAGTCGCGGAAGGCTGCGCGTGGACGGGGACGCCGACGGCGAGGGCCGCGGCGAGGGCGAGTACGGCCAGGATGGACTTCATCGGGGATACCGGGAACAGCGTTGGGACGCGCGGGGGCTCAGGTGCTGGTGGACCAGCGCATGATGGTCACCTGCAACAGGAGGTATCCCACGAGGATCCCCAGCGCTGCCGCCATCAAAACCGTGCCCAGCAGCCGGGCCCGCGCCTTCCACGGATTTCTCGCCACGCCGCGTCTGCCTCTTCGCTCGGAATGGATGCGCGCCGAACCCTCCCCGGCCGCGGCCCCGCTGTGCGAATGGCGTGCCGCGCGGGCGTTGAGCGGTGGGCACCGCGCGCCTATCTTCAGAGACGTTGCACCCTTACTCCCCTCGCGCGCAAGGCTGGCTCGGATGATCGTGGGCCTCGGGATGGACCTGGTGAGCGTGGAGCGCGTGTGGGCGATGATCCAGCGGCGTCCCGAACGCGCCCTGCGCCGGCTCTTCTCCGCCGCGGAGGCGCGCCGCTGCGCCGGGAGCCGCCATCCGGCCGAATCGTACGCCGCGCGCTTCGCCGCCAAGGAGGCGTTCTTCAAGGCGCTCGGCACCGGCGTGGGCCGCGGCGGCGAGTGGACGGAGGTGGAGGTCGTCTCCCTCCCGTCCGGCGCGCCCACCCTGCGCCTCTCCGGCCGCGCCGCCGAGGCCGCCGAGGCGCGCGGCACCGTCCGCATCCATCTCACCATGACCCACTCCGAAGATACGGCGGGCGCCGTCGTCATTCTCGAAGCCTGAAAACGGAATCTCACGCGGAGACGCGGAGACGCAGAGAGGAACGACAGAAAAGCTCACACAGAGAGCTCAGAAGGAACTGCAACCACAGAGAACTTCTTTCAGGTTGTTCTCTCTGCGTCTCCGCGCCTCCGCGTGAGCCATGCAGTTAGGTCGTTGACAGCCGGGCCGGTGCGTGGTCAATTCGGGGCTGCCGGAACAACCTCTCTTTTTCGACCACGGGCCGTTGAACGCTGCTCTGCTGTACGCCCTCGCCGCGGCCGGGGCGAATCTCGCCGGGGGGCTCCTGATCACCGCCGCGCGCCCGCGCAGCGCGGAGTCGCAGCGGATGCTGATCGCCTTCGGGGGCGGCTTCATGCTGGCCACCGTCTGCGTGGGGATGCTCCCGGAAGCGCTGGAGGCGCGCGGCGCGCCCGTGGCGGTGCTCGTCGGCTACCTTCTGGTGCACCTCACGCAGCACGTCGTCACGCCCCACTTCCACTTCGGAGAGGAGACGCACCACCACGAGATGGTGGGGCGCTGGGTGGGGATCACGGCGCTGGTGGGGCTCCTCCTGCACACTTTTTTCGACGGCGTCGCCATCGCCAGCGCGTTCGGGGTGGGCGCGTGGCTGGGCCTGCTCGTCTTCGTCGCCATCCTCCTGCACAAGATTCCGGAGGGGATCACCGTCGCCTCCATCATGCTCGCCAGCGGCAACTCGCGACGCCGGGCGCTTTGCGGCGTGGCGCTCCTGGGAGTGTCGACGGTGCTGGGCGTGCTGCTGACCCGCTACATCGCCGTGCTGGCGGAGCACGGGCTGGCGCTGAGCGCGGGCGTGACGCTGTACGTCGCCGCATCCAACCTGATCCCCGAGGTCCAGAAGGGGCGGAGCTGGCCGCTCGCGCTGGCGGTGTTCGGCGGGGCCGGGCTCTACCTGCTGGCCTCACAACTCGTGCACGGGTTCGTCCATTGAGCGACTCACTGGACATGTTCGGCGCGCCCGAGGCGCCGAAGGAGCGCCCCCGTCCCGCCACACCCGCCGCCGACGCGCCGCTCGCCGAGCGCATGCGGCCGCGCACATTGGACGAGATCGTGGGCCAGCCGCACCTCGCCGGGCCCGACGGCACCCTGCGCAAGCTGCTGGAGACCGGCTACCTCCCCAACCTCATCCTCCACGGTCCCCCCGGGAGCGGCAAGACAACGCTGGCGCGCGTGATCGCGGGCGACGCGGACTCCACCTTCGTCCCCTTCAACGCGGTCAGCGAGGGGGTGCCGCGGCTCCGCGAGGTGGTCAAGGAAGCCACGGCGCGAAAGAAAGCGGGCGACGGCACGCTCCTCTTCATCGACGAGATCCACCGCCTCAACAAGGGCCAGCAGGACTTCCTCCTCCCCTCGCTGGAGAGCGGATTGGTGACGCTGGTGGGCGCCACCACGGAGCATCCAGCGTTCGAGATCAACCCCGCGCTCCTTTCGCGCTCGCAGGTGCTCGTTCTCCGCTCGCTGAGCGACGACGACGTGCGCGACGTCCTGCGCCGCGCGCTGGCCGATGCGGAGCGCGGACTTGGCGGCAGCGTGTCGCTGGATACGGACGCCGAGGACCTTATCATCCACACCTCCGGCGGCGATGCGCGGCAGGCGCTGAACGGGCTGGAAACGGCCGCTCGTCTGGTGCGCGGCACCGGCACGGTGACGGCCGAGGTGGCGCGAGAGGCGCTCCAGCAGCGCACCGCGCGCTACGACGCCACCCTCGCCTACGAGATGCTGAGCGCCTTCCACAAGTCGCTGCGCTCGTCGTCGGGATCGGGGGCGCTGTACTGGGCGATGCGGATGCTAAACGGCGGCGAGGACCCGCGCACCCTCTTCCGCCGCCTGGTGGCCGCCGCGTACGAAGACGTCGGCCTGGCCGATCCGCAGGCGGGAATCGTCGCGACACAGGCGCTGATGGCGTTCGAGCGGATGGGGCTCCCCGAAGGCCTCCTCCCGCTCTCGAACGCGATCCTCTATGTCGCCAACGCGCCCAAGTCGAACCGCGCCTACGTCGCCCTCCACGCGGCCACCGACGCCGCCCGGGAGCACCCGGACGCACCCGTCCCGCTGCACCTGCGCAACGCGACCACCAAGCTGATGCGCGACTGGGGCTACGCCGAGGGCTACAAGTACGCCCACGACTTCGAAGGCGGATACACCCCGCAGCAGTGCCTGCCGGATGAGATCGCGGGGGTGCGCTTCTACGAGCCCTCCGACCGCGGCTACGAGGCCAAGATCGCCGCGCGCATGCGGGAGCGCGGCGGCATCGAGTGAGCGCTGGGCGAATGGGTGCGCTGCGTTTCCGCCTCCGCTCGTACGTGGTTTTGCGGCGCTCGGGCTCGGCATGACTGCGCCTCTCGCCCTCCTTCTGCGCCTCGACGCGCGCCGCCTGGCCGACGCCGTCCGCCGGCCGCGCGTGGGCGTGTGGGCCGGGTTCGCGCTCCCGGCGGCGCTCGTCATCGGCGGCGTCTGGCTTGCGGGCGAGGCGCTCCGGCCGGATGTGTCCACCGGCGACGGGCAGATCCTGCTGGGGCTCCTCGTCTCGGCTCCCATCGCCTTCCAGGCATACCCGATCCTCTTCCGCCCGGAAGACGACTCGCTCCTGCGCCGCCTGGGCATCCCGCCCGCGGCGCTTTTTGCGCATCGTGCGCTCCGGCTGCTGCTGGCGGCGCTCGCGGTGGTGGGTCTCTTCCTCCTCCCGTTCATCCGCACCGCGCAGCCGATCGGCGCACCGCTCGCGATGCTGGCGGCCGGCGCGGTGGTGGCGTGGGCGTCCTCGCTCGCCACCACCTCTGGCGCCGCCGCGGGAATGGCGGATGGGAAGCGGAGTCCGATCCGCGGGCTTCTGGGACCCGATGCGGGTCTGAGCGCCGCCGCGTCGCTGGTCTGGGCGCCGCTCCCGCCGCTGGTTGCGGGCGCGCTGGCGGCCCGCGTTGCGCTAGGCCCGAACATGCCGGTCCGAATCGGCGTGATCGCGCTCCTCGTGGTGCTCTGGGTGGCGCTCGGGGCCCGCCGCTTCGCCCGTGCCCTGCCGCGCTTCGCCCCGCTCTCGGGCGAGCTCGCGTACGCGCCGCCGCCCACCACCGATGCATCGGAGCTGGTGATCGGGCGTGGGTTGCCGGCGCTCCTGCCGCGTGGGGCGGGCGCCGTGCGGGCGCGCGACGCGGTGGTGGTGAGTCGCCGCTTCCGGTGGGCGGGGCGCCTGGCTGCGCCGGTGGGGATCATCGCCGCCCTCGCCCTCCTCCGCGCAGGCGGAGACCCGGAGGTGAGGCGCTGGGTGGCCGCCGCGTGCACTGGCGTGCTGGTGATGCAGTCCGCCGCCGTCATCGCGCTGGGCCGCGCCGAGCGCTCCCGCCTCCGCTGGATCGACCGCGCCCTCGGCCTGCGTACCGCGGACCGGCTGCTGGGGCGCTGGGCGGTCGGCTTCGGCCTGTCGATGGGCGTGGTGATCCCCGTCGCCTTCGTCTGGAGCTTCGCCGTGGATACGTCACCCGCGTGGCCTTGGGTCGCGGGCGCGGCGGTGGGTGCGCTGGCGGCGGCGGGTGCGTCGCTGGCGGCGGCGGGCCGGTGATGCGCCCGTGTGGCGGGCGGCGGAGCAGGGGAGGGCACGGGCAGCCACGTGGGGCGGCCCCTACGAGATCCGGGACCTGCAGCGAAGATCGCGGTGGGGGAAAGGTGGGCAGACACGCAGGTCTGCCCCTACCGGAGACGCTGCGGTGGTAAGGCGAAGGGCGGGCGCGATAAATGGCGCCCTTACCAGATCTGTGCGACGCGAACGGCAGTTCTCCCCCTCACCCGCCCTGCGCCCCCGCAGGCGGGGGAGGGGGCCGGGGGGAGGGGGCCATCCACGCGGCACCAAAGTCCGCCAAGCCGCACCCACGCCCCCTCTCTCGATAACGTGAGGGCGCAGCTCTCTCCTGTTATCGGGAGAGGGGGCAGCGAGTGTAACGAGCGGGGGTGAGGGCCCCCCGCGCCACCCATACATCCGTGACCACCACCACCACCACCCCGCTCCCCCTGGCCGTCGAAAACCTGCGCAAGGCCTACCGCAGGCGCCCCATCTTGGACGGCGTCTCGTTCGTGATGAGGCCGGGCGAGGCGGTGGCGCTGCTGGGGTCGAACGGCGCGGGGAAGAGCACCCTCCTCGGCTGCCTCACCGGCGACCGGCTGCCCGACGGCGGGAGCGTGCGCATCTGCGGCGCGGACCCGTTTTCGGACCCCGTGCGCGCGGCGCGGTGTATGGGCGTGGTCCCCGAGCACCCGTTCCTGTACGGCGAGCTCACGGTGGCCGAGATGCTCCGCTTCGTGGCCGCCGCCCGCGGGATGGACGATGCGGAGGGTGAAACGGCCCGGCTCCTGGAGCTGCTGGGCCTCGCGGGCGCCGAAGGGACGCTCTGCCGCGAGCTGTCGCAGGGAATGGGGCGCAAGACCGCGATCATCGCCGCGCTCCTCCACGGGCCACAGGTTCTACTGCTCGACGAGGCTCTCAACGGCCTCGACCGCACCTCGGCGGAGCGGCTGGTGGGGGAGCTGGATGCGCGCTGCCGCGCCGGAGCGGCCGTCCTCGTCTCCAGCCACGACCTGGAGTTTGTGGCGGAGTGGTGCGGGCGCGGGCTCCTGCTGCAGGGCGGCGGGCCGGTGACGGCGCTGGAGGGCGAGGAGTGGGAGGCGTGGCGGCGGGCACCTTCGCTGCATGGAACATCCCGTTAAACAGGAGAGGACATGAAGATTCGTACAGTGTGGACATCGCTCGCGCTCGTGCTGCTGGTGGCGCTTTCGGCCTGCACGGCGGGCTTCCGCCAGCCGCGCGTGGAGTTGGAGGGGATCCAGCTCGGCAGCCTGGGGCTGGGGGGTGGAACGGTGCTGGTGAACGTGCGCATCGAGAACCCCAACCCGGTCGGCTTCCGCGCGGACAGCCTCCAGTACGAGCTGTTCCTGCGCAACTCGGACGCGCAGGGCGACAGCGCGTGGACACGCTTCGCGCAGGGCGTGCACGCGGAGCGGTTCACCATCGGCGCACGCGACACGCGCACGGTGCAGATCCCGGTGGAGTTCTCGTTCAGCCAGCTCGGGAGCGCCGGGCAGCAGCTCCTCCGCCGCGGCAGCTTCCAGTACCGCGCGGTGGGCAACGTGAACGTGCGCACGTCGTTCGGCGGGCGGCAGGTGCCGTTCCGTAAGACGGGGACCTTTACGCTCTCCGGCGGCGTGCGATGACGCTGGTGCGGCTGCAGGACGCGGGAAAGCAGTTCGGCGACCGATGGGTCCTGCGCAACGTCTCGTTCACCGTCGCGCAGGGCGAGCGCTGGGGGATCGTGGGGCGCAACGGGGTGGGCAAGACCACCCTGTTCCGCTTGATGACGGGCGACGACGAGGCCACGGAGGGCGAGATCTGGCGCCACCCGGGGCTTCGCTTCACTCTGATGCGCCAGAACCGCGGCGAGCAGAGCGACGCGAACATCCACGAAGCGGCGATGGCCCCCTTCGCCGACCTCGTGGCGATGGAGCGCCGCCTCCACGACGACATGGAGCGCCTCGCCGGCCTCCCGTCGGGATCCCCGGAAGCCGACCGGCTCCTGCAGTCGTACGACCGGCACATGGACGAGTTCAGGCGCCGCGGCGGCTACGAGATGCGCGCCCGGGCGGACGCGACGCTGGAGGGCCTCGGCTTTCCGCAGGACACGTGGCCCAAGCCCGTCCGCGCCTTGAGCGGCGGCGAGCTGGGGCGGCTGCGGCTGGTGCAGACCCTCCTGGCCGAGCCCGACGTCCTCCTCCTGGACGAGCCCACCAACCACCTGGATCTGCGCTCCACCGAGTGGTTGGAGGAGTACCTGCGCGCCTACCCGGGCACGGTGCTCGTCGTCTCGCACGATCGCGTATTCCTGGAGCGGCTCGCGGACCACATCCTCCACCTGGAAGAGGGGACGGCGTACGCCTACACGGGCAACTTCGACGCGTTCCTCACCCAGCGCGAGGAGCGCCGGATGGTGCAGCAGAAGCAGTTCGAGCGGCAGCAGGCGCAGATCGCCCGCACCGAGGACTTCATCCGCCGCAACCTGGCCGGCCAGAAGACGAAGCAGGCCAAGAGCCGCCGCACCCTCCTCTCCCGCATGGACCGCGTCTCCGCAGTGTCGGGCGACGAGCGCGCGATGGCCCTCAGCTTCGGCGAGACCTCGCGCAGCGGCGGCACGGTGATGCGGATGGACGGCGTGCAGTGCGCGTATGGCGACCGCGTCCTCTTCGCCCCCTTCTCCGGCGAGGTGTCGCGGACGGAGCGCATCGCCGTCATCGGCCCGAACGGGTGCGGCAAGTCGACGCTGATGAGGGTGCTGGCCGGGGTCGCGCAGCCGGCGCGCGGGTCGGTGGTGCTGGGCGCGGGAGTGCGCACCGGCTACTACCGGCAGGACTTCACCCACCTGAACCCTGACCACAAGATCCGCGAGGAAGTGGCCCTGGTCGCGCCGCGCATCACCACGCAGGAGCTGCGCAGCCACCTGGGCCGCTTCCTGTTCAGCGGCGACGACGCCGAGTCGCGCGTGGGCGACCTTTCCGGCGGCGAGCAGGCCCGCGTCGCGCTCGCCAAGATCACGCTGGAGCGCGCCAACCTCCTCCTGCTGGACGAGCCCACGAACCACCTGGACCTGGAAAGCCGCGAAGCGCTGGAGGAGTCGCTGGAGGACTTCGACGGCACCGTCATCCTGATCTCCCACGACCGCGCCTTCCTCTCCGCCACGGCGACGCGCGTGTGGGGGTTCCAAGACGGACGCATCGAGGACTTCGCCGGCGGCTACGAGGAGTGGACGGAGCACGTGAAGCGCCGCGCCGACTCCGCGCCGGCCGTCCGCGCAGCCACCTCCGCCACCGCCTCAACGCCCGCCCGGACCACGACCGGCCTCTCCAAGAACGAGCAGCGCCGCCGCGAGCGCGAAATGGAGCGCCTCGAAGCCGACATCGCCAAGCTGGAGACGCGCATCGCCGAGATCGAGGCCGTCCTCGCCGACTCCGCGCTCTACGCCCCCGGCAGCGATCCCGACCGCGCCCGCAAGCTCACCGCCGAGCTCGGCGCCGCCCAATCCAGCCTCGCCGCCGCCTACGAGGCCTGGGAGCGGATGGGTGAGGAGCTGGCGGGGGTGTAGCCTTCGTGCCCGCCGGACGGCATCGTTTGCGCAGTGTACGCGAAGTCATGGAGGCGCGATGGATTTCTCGATGAGATCGAACGCGAGACGGACGGTCGATGGCTCGCGAGTTTTCCCGCCCTTCCAGGCGTGATGGCGTACGGCGCTACGCGAGACGAAGCCGTTGCAGCGGTGGAGGACCTCGCCCGGACCGTGGTCGCCGACCGGCTCGAGCACGGCGAACAAGTACCCGCGCAGCACGGGCTCAGGAGAGAAGGATGACAAGTCGGTATGAGGTCATCATCTACTGGGGTGCCGAGGATGCCGCGTTCATTGCGGAGGTGCCGGAGCTGGCGGGATGCATGGCGCACGGCGGCACGCGCGCGGAGGCTCTGAGCAACGCGGAGGAGGCCATCGACCTGTGGCTCGACACGGCCAAGGAGTTCGGCGACCCCATCCCGGAGCCGAAGGGCCGCCGGCTGATGTTCGCGTGAACAGGCGGTGGATCGATGGATGCTTCTAATCTGGTGATCGAGCGGTGCGCCGTGACCGGCCTGTACGTCGGCTACATTCCGGGGTTCGCCGGAGCGCACGCGCAGGGCGGAACGGTGGAGGAGCTTCGCCGGAACATCGAGGAGGTCGTCGCGATGCTCATGGAGGACGCCGACCCCGTAGCCTGCGTGGAGTGACGGGGCGGCGCGCAGTATGCGGCTAATGAGGCACTTCGGCCTACGCCGCGAAAGACACACATGGAGACGCAACCATCTCTAACAAGCTGATCGAGCTGGCAGTCCCGCGGGAGCGGGCGATCCTCGTGGGGGCGCCGTCGAAGTCCGAGACGGCGCAGGTTACCGAGGAGCACCTGGAGGAATTGGAGCGCCTGTCGGACACGGCGGGGGTGGACGTGGTCGGGTCGATGATCCAGCGGCTGGACTCGCCCCACCCCAAGTTCTACATCGGCGAGGGGAAGGCGGAGGAGCTGAAGATGCAGGTGGAGGCGGAGGGCGCCACGCTGATCATCTTCGACGACGAGCTCTCGCCGGCGCAGGGGCGCAACCTGGAGAAGCTGGTGGGGACGCGCCTGATGGACCGCGCGGAGCTGATCCTGGACATCTTCGCCACGCGCGCCCGCAGCGCCGAAGCTCGCGCGCAGGTGGAGCTGGCGCAGCTCCAGTACCTGCGCCCGCGCCTCACGCGGATGTGGAGCCACCTTTCGCGCGTGCGCGGCGGCGTGGGCATGCGCGGGCCCGGCGAAACGCAGCTGGAGACGGACCGCCGGATGATCGACCACCGCATCGTCCGCCTCAAGGACGAGCTGGAGCGCGTGGCCCGCACCCGCGCCACGCAGCGCAAAGGGCGCACGGGGCAGCTCCGCGCCGCGCTGGTCGGCTATACCAACGCAGGCAAGTCGTCGATCCTGCGCAAGCTGTCCGGGACGGAGGTGTTCGTGGAGGACCGCCTCTTCGCCACGCTCGACCCCACCACGCGCACCGTGGACGCGGGCGAGGGGGCGGTGGCGCTGGTGACGGACACGGTCGGCTTCATCCGCAAGCTGCCGCACCACCTGGTCGCGTCGTTCCGCGCCACGCTGGAGGAGGCGCGTGAGTCGGACGTGCTGCTGCACGTCATCGATTCGTCGCACCACGCGTGGGAGGAGCAGCGCATCGTGGTGGAAGAGGTGCTCGCGAGCCTCGGCCTGGCCGACCACCCGACGGTGCTCGTCTTCAACAAGGTGGACCGGCTGACGCACGACGAGGAGGAAGGACTCCGCGCGCGCGTGCAGGGCCCCGACGCGCCGCCGGCCATCTTCGTCTCGACGGTGGAGGAAGGGAAGCTCGAGCCGCTCTCCAAGCTACTCAACGACGAGGTGAAGCGGCTGCGCCCGGACGTGTGGCTCACCCTGCCGTCGTCGCAGGGCGGGCTGCTGGCGGAGGTGTACCGCGAGGGCGAGGTGCTGGAGCGCGAGGACAAGGGCACCGAGGTCCGCCTCCGCGCCCGCGTGCCAGTCGCCACGCTGGGGCGGCTGCGCAGCCGCGGCGTGCGCGTGTACGGCGACGGTTGAGCGCAGAACGGCTCTGGATCGTCGGCGCCGGACGGTTGGGGCTGGCCCTCGGGCTCGTCCTGCACCGTTCCGGCGCCTTTGCGTCGTTGGCCTACTCCGGGCGCCGCGCCGATCCGCCGCCGCATCCGTTGTTCGACTGCGATCCGCCGCCCGCGTCGTACCGCGCGGGGCTGGAGGTTCCGCCTGGCGATCTCGCTGGGATCTTGCTGGCCGTTCCCGATGCGTCGATTCCCGATGTCGCCGCGGCGCTGGCGGATCTTTCGTTGGCGCGGACTGTCCCCGTGCTGCACGCGAGCGGCGCATTGTCGGTGGATGCGCTGGCGCCGCTGGCCGAGCGGGGGCACCCTGTAGGCGGGATGCACGCGCTGGCGGCGATCGCAGATCCGGTGGCGGGAGCGGACCGCCTGCGCGGCGCCACCTTTGGCGTGGAGGGGGAGGGCGACGCGCGTGGGCTGGCCGAGCGCATCGTGCTCGCGTGCGGCGGGCGCGTGCTGATCGTGCCCTCCGATGGCAAGCCGCTCTACCACGCGGCGGCGGTCTTCGCGGCCAACTACGCCGTGGTGCTGCTGGGCGTGGCGGAGCGCCTGATGGCGGAGGCCGGAGTCCCGCCGGAGGAGGCGCGGACCGCGCTTGCCGCCCTCGCCGGGGGCGCGATCGAGAACGTGGCTTCATGCGGCCCGTCCGCCGCGCTCACCGGCCCCGTAGCGCGCGGCGACGCGGAGACGGTGCGGCTGCACCTGTCGCGGTTGTCCGGCGCGGACCGGCCGCTATATTCCCTCCTCGCCCGCGAGGCCCTGTCGCTCGCACAGGACGCCGGCCTCCCGCCCGAGGCCGCCGCCCGCGTCGCCGCGCTGCTGGACGACGCCGGGCGGGCTCACGACTGAGCACTTGGCACTCGGCACTGGGCACTCAGTTCAACGCACTCACGCACTCACGCACTCCCGCACCCCTCCCCGCATGAGGCTGTACGTCAACGTCGACCACATCGCCACCGTGCGCCAGGCGCGTGGCACCGACGAACCGGACCCGGTGCGAGCCGCGGTCCTGTGCGAGCTGGGCGGCGCGGACGGCATCACCGTGCACCTGCGCGAAGACCGGCGCCACATCCAGGACCGCGACGTCCGCCTGCTGCTGGAGACGTCGCGCACGGGCGTGAACCTGGAGCTCGCGGCGGCGTCGGACGTGCTCGCGCTGGCGGAGGAGTGGCGGCCGATGCAGATCACGCTGGTCCCCGAGCGACGCCAGGAGATCACCACCGAGGGCGGGCTCGCGCTGGGCACGGAGGAGGCGCGCCGCGAGATCGGCGCCGCGCTCGACCGGCTGAGAAACGCCGGGTCGCGCACCTCGCTCTTCATCGATCCAGACGAAGACGCCGTACGTACAAGCGCGGATCTGGGCGCCGACGCGGTGGAACTGCACACGGGCGAGTACGCGAACGCCCGCGGCGCCGAGCGAGCCTGCCAGCTCGCGCGGCTGGCGAGCGCGGCGGCGCTGGCTCGCTCAGCCGGGCTGGCAGTGCACGCCGGGCACGGGCTCACCTCCGAGAACGTGACGCCGGTGGCCGCCATCGCCGAGATCGAAGAGCTGAACATCGGGCACTCCATCGTGTCGCGCGCGGTGCTGGTGGGGATCGAGCGGGCCACGCGCGAGATGGCCGAGATCCTCCGCCGCGCACGCACGTGACCGACCTCCCATACCCCGGCCCCATCCCATGTCCCAGCCGCTGAGCGAGTACTTCGCCCGGGAAGCGGGCGACTTCCTGGACGAGCTCGACGCCCTCCTCGCCGCCTCCGACACACCGGACGCCAACCGGCTCTTCCGGCTGGCGCGCGGGGTTCGCGGGAGCGCGCAGATCGCCGGTGTGGAGGGCGTGGCGCGCGTGGCCGAGCGGCTTGAGGACGCGGCGCGCTCCGTCCGCGACGGCTCGCTGGCGTGGGACGGCGCGATGGGCGAGCGGGTGAAGACCACCGCCGCCGACCTGCGCCGCCTCGTGGCATCGCACGCGGATGGCGGCCCTGGCGATGAGGCGCTGGCCGCCGCGGCGGAGGCGCGCTGGGAGGGCACCGGCGCCCATCACCGCGCGGACGACGGCGCGCCTCCCGAGGGGGAGATGCTGGAGTTCGTGCGGCGGGAGATCGGCGGCGTGGTGGACGAGATGGACCGCGCCCTGGTGGAGCTTGCGGCGGCGCCGACGGGCCGCGAGCCGCTCCGTTCGGTGCTGCGCCGGATGCGCCCCGTGCGCGGCGTGGCCGGGATGAGCGCGCTGGGGCCCGTCCTGGAGGTGCTGGAGGGGATCGAGGACACGGCCGCGGACGCCTTCACCCGCACCACCCCGCTGGGCGGCGAGGCGCAGGAGCTCCTGACCGCCGCCCGCGACGCCCTGCGCGCCGCCACCGACCTGCTGGGCGCCGGCGCCGCGCTGGACACCATGCTGGAGCTGGACCGCTTCCGCGAGATCCGCGACCGCGCCGAGGGAGCGGAGGACGAGAGCGACGCCGGGGTCATCCCCATCAGCCAGCTCTTCTTCGCGGACGCGGGGCCGCACATCGTCTCCTCCCCTACCGCACCCGTGGTGGACGCGGAGGGGAACGGGCTGCAGGACGACGTGGACGCCTTCCTCCGCATGGAGGCGACGGGCTTCCTGGACCGCGCGGAGGCGCTGATCGCGGGTGCACCGCAGGCACGCCGCCGCTTCGGCCGTGTGGCGCGGCAGCTCGCCTCCCTGGCCTCGCACGTGGCCGAGCTGGCGGGGACGTACGCGAAGAGCGCCATCGCGGGCGCGGCGCACGCGGCATCGTCGGCCCTGCGCACGGCTACGTCCGTGGAGGAGGCGCGCGCCGCCCTGCGCAGCCTGCGCGCCGCGCTCCCCGGCGGCTCGCCCGCGGAGCCCGAGGAGGAGCCGGGCGTCGTTCCCATCGAGTCGCTCCTGTACTCGCCCGAGGATGCGTTGCGGGCCGCGTTCGCCCTCCGCGACCGCGCCGTCGCGCTCGCGCCGGCCGGGTCGCCGCTGGGCGAAGTGATGGACGAGCTGTTCGGGCTGCTGGAAGTCGGGGTCGGCGAGCGCACGGCGTAGGAAAAGGGCCTCACGCAGAGGCGCAGAGACGCAGGAGGGAGCGCGGAGTTCTCTTCCTGCGTCTCTGCGCCTCTGCGTGAGATGCGGTTAAGCCTTGCACGATGAAATTGGAAGCGTATGAAATCTTATGTCAGGGTGATCGTCGGGGTCGCGGCGACCGCCTTTTTTCTTTGGCTGGCGTTGCGCGACGTGGCGTGGGGCGAGGTTTGGGTGCACGTCCGCTCCGCCAACCTCCCGCTCCTCCTGGCCGCCATCGTGGTGTCCACGCTCGGGCTGCACGTGCGAGCCATGCGCTGGAAGGCGCTGCTGGCCCCCATCCGCCCGGACATCCCCTTTGAGCCGCGCATCGCGGGGACGGCGGCGGGGTTCGCGCTCAACAACCTGCTCCCCGCCCGCGTCGGCGAGTTCGCGCGGGCGCTGGTGTGCGCGCGCGTGGGGCGGATCAAGGTGGGCAGCGTCTTCGGCACGCTGGTGGTGGAGCGCGTGCTGGACGCCATCGTGTGCATCGTCCTCCTCTTCGGGGTGATCGCCTTCGAAGGATTTCCGGGGAGCTCGGAGGGGGTGGCGCTGGCGCAGAAGGCCGCGCGCGGCGTGGCGGTGGTCGCGGCGGTGCTGGGGACGGGGCTCATCGTGCTCGCCGCCTTCCCGGAGCGCAGCCTGCGCATCGGCGACGCGATCGCCGAGCGCATCCTGCCGGCCGGCATCCGGCGCCACGTGCTCGATGCGCTGCACGCCTTCGTCGGCGGGCTCGGCGCCCTGCGCGATCCGCGGCTCCTGGCGCAGTCGCTGGCATGGGTCGTCTTCCAGTGGCTTTTCCTCGGGATTTCCTTCTACCTCGCCTTCATGGCGTTCGGAATCGACGAGCCCGGGTTCGCGGGGGCGCTCTTCCTCCAGTCGTTCGTCAGCATCGCGGTCGCGCTCCCCTCCGCGCCGGGCTTCTGGGGGCCGTTCGAGCTCGCCAGCAAGTACGGGCTCGATCTCTGGGGGGTGGACGAGTCGCGGTCGGTCGCGTTCGCGCTCTCGTTCCACGTGGGCGGATGGCTGAGCGTGACGGCAGTGGGGCTGTACTACATCGCCAAGCTGAAGCTGAGCTGGAGCGAACTGCGCGGGAGCGCGGAACGGGTGGAGGCCGAGGTCGAGGCCGACCCCGAGATCGCGCCGCCGAAGCCGGGGCTGGGGCGTGCCTGACACCGTCTCCCTCGAAGCGCCCGCCAAGGTCAACCTCCGCCTGGCGATCCTGGCCCGCGAGGCGAGCGGCTTCCACTCGCTGGAGTCGCTCTTCTGCGCCATCTCGCTGAGCGACCTGCTCATCGTGCGCCGCGCGGATTCCGGCGTCGCGCTGACGGTGGAGGGCTCCGTAGAGACCGGCCCGCCCGAGCGCAACCTGGCGGTCCGCGCGGCACAGCGCTTCTACGATGAGCTCGGCGAGTTGCCCGCCGTCGCCATCCAACTGGTGAAGCGCATCCCGTCCGCGGCGGGGCTGGGCGGCGGAAGCTCCGATGCGGCGGCCACCCTCCGCGCCCTGAACGCGCTGCACGGCGAGCCGTTCGACCGCGCCGCGCTCCTGCGCCTGGCGATCGAGCTGGGGAGCGACGTGCCGTTCTTCCTGTGCGGCTCGCCGCTGGCGCTCGGGTGGGGAAGGGGAGAGCGCCTCCTGGCACTGCCCCCGCTTCCCGAGCGGCCCGTGCTGGTGGCGCACCCCGGCGTCGCCGTGCCCACGCCGGAAGCATTCGCCGCCATCGCGGAGCGCCGCGGCCCCACCCCGCCGCCGCGTGCGTTTGCCCTGGACGCGGCCGACCTGTCGGACTGGGGCGCGGTGGAGCGGCTGGCGATGAACGACTTCGGCGAGGTGGTGGCGGAGCGCATCCCCGTGCTGCACGGCGCGCTCGCCGCCATGCGCGACGCGGGGGCCGGGATCGCGCTGCTGGCCGGGAGCGGCGGCTCCGTCTTCGGCATCTTCGAGACGGACGATGCACGGGACGCGGCGCGCGAGCGGGTGGAGGCGCTGGGGCTGGCGTGCTGGTCCGCGCACACCCTGACAGCGCTTCCGCGGGTAGAGCCGGCGGACGCATAAAGCGGCGACAGAATGGCTCATACCGGGCGCGGGACTCCGCGCCGGGTGTGAGCCCTTTTTGCGTTCACGCCAGCCTCAGGGGACTACGTCGAGGGCGGGGTTGCGGTCGAAGAAGCCAAAGGGGACGAGGCGGAATCCCAGCGTTGTCACCGGCATCACCGGCCACTCCTCCGGGCGGGGGAGGTGGGTGGTGCCCAGCGTGTACCAGAGAACCACGTCGCGGCCGTCCAGGGGGCGGTCCGCGCGCGTCCAGGCGGGGAGCCCGTCACCGCCGCGGCTCTGGTTGACGTAGGCGCCGGCCGCGTTGATCTCCAGCGGCGCGTAGGGCGTCACCCACAGGTGCGCGTCCAGGAACCCCGCGCGCCGCCGCACCGACGACGACGGGTCCGCGTAGGGAACCGCGTTCGTCGCCGGGATCAGCGCGTAGCCGGGGTGGTAGCCCAGCGCCGTGCGGATGCCGGGGTTCTCCACCTTCCACGCGCGGCTCGTCTCCAGGCTCAGGTGGCGCCGCGCCCCGCGCTCCCGCTCCAGCACCGTCTCCTCCATCACGAACGCGTTGCCCTCCGGGTTCTCCCGCCCGCGGGGGAGCGCGCGCGTGTTCATCTCCACGACGCGGTTGGTGGTGCCGTCCACGTCCAGGTCCAGACGGTAGTTGAAGAAGTGCTGGTGGTGCACGGCCACGAGCCGCCGCTGCACGCGATGGCCGGTGCTCGTGTGGACGTGGGCGGTATCGTCGGCCACCCCTTTCACCGCCATCACGCCGGTCATCTGCACCTGGTGCTCGATGGCGCCGTCCTGGCGAAAGATCCAGCGGAAGACGTAGTCGTAGTTCCCCACCGTGGCCGTGTAGGCCAGCACCAGCTCGCGCCCGCGCCGGGCGTCGTTCTCCTCGGCGAGCACGCTGGCGTGCTTCCACAGCAGGCCGCCGTCGCGCTCGTAGAGGGCGGCGGCGCGCGGCACCTCCACCGGCTCCCCCACCTCGTCCGCGTACACGGCGGGAAGGAAGACCGCGTTCGCCGGGGCGTCGACCAGGGCGTCGAGCAGGCTGGTGTTCCCCGCGCCGATGCCGTACTCGCCTACGTCGAAGGCGTTGCGAAAGAACCAGAGCGGGCCCGGGTCGCCGTAGGGGACCACCGCCTCCGAGAGCGACGCACGGTGCAGCACGGAGCGCTCCCGCCCGGCGTCCATCCAGCGCACCGTGTACAGTACCAGCCCCTCGCGCGGGCGGATGGCGTAGCGGAAGCGCCAGCGGTCCCAGCGCACCTCGTTCCCCTCCACCACGAAGCTGGGGCCCGCCGGCTGCTCCACCGTGAGCGGCTTCAGCGGGGCGCGGCCGGGGGCGGGCTGGTGGAAGTCGTTCGGCTCGGCCAGCGGCACCTCGCCCGTGTCCACGAGCTTCACCACGCGGCGCGCGTCGAGGTCCACGTACGCGGCCACTCCCTCGATGGGGCGCGCGTACTCGTTGCGCGCGCGCCCGCGGTAGTTGAAAGTCGCGCGCACCAGCCGCGCGCCACGGGGTGCGTCGCCGTAGTCGCCGCCCAGCCAGGGGGTCAGCACCACGCCGGCGAGATCGGTGATGCCGCGGGCGCGCATCGCCGCCTGCCAGGCGCCGTCCGCCCAGATCACGGTGCGCAGGAGGACGTAGTCGCTGGCCAGAAAGGGCGGCTGCACTCCGGCGATCAGGCGCCAGCTCACCACGCGCCGCGCGGGCAGGTCCACGACGGCCTCGTAGGTGGCGCGGGCCGCGCGCTCGTACACCACGGCGAACGCCTCGCGGCTGGCCGTGGCGGGCGCGCCCTTGTGCGGCTCGCGCAGCTCCAGGGTCACCAGCGCGCTCTCGTCGGTCACCTTTCCGGACACACGCAGCACCTCGACCGCGGCGCGGATCTCGTCCGCGGTGAGCGGGTCGAGCGGGTGGGCGGGTGCCGCCGGCTGCGCGGCGAGGGCGGACGCGAGCGCCGTGAACAGCGCAGCGCAGAGCGTCCTCTTTGTCCAGTTCATGAGAGGCACGGGAGCGCCGGTGCAAAAGTAAGTAAATGTAACGGTAAATAGAAACTGCCGTTTTGCGCCACGAACCTGCACCTTCCGGTTTTCCGCGTCAGACGCCTCGCCGTGCGCGAGAGAGGCCCTCGGCGCCCGGGGTTTCTAGCCACCGCGGGGTCCGGCGCGCGCACGGGGACGAAAGCGAGAAATCCGTACAGCCCTTGTGTTTGCGGCGTTGTGGGAAGGATAGCACCGGCGGGTGCGCGAGGCAAGCAGGTGTTTCCACGCTCCTGGGAGGCACGCCGCCATCGGCCGCAAAAGCGCCTGCCTGGACATTGAGAAACAAGTGTTGGCGACTTTTACTTGACATTGAGTAAATGTGACCCCATAGTTAGCGACGCTTCCCGGCGCACCTCTCGTTCACCCGTCTCGCACAACCAACTTCAGGACACGGTCCCAATGAGCCTTGCGAAGAACGTAGCATTCCGTCTGGTGGAGCTGTTCGAGAACCCGAACGAGAGCGTGCTGCGCCTCGCCGGTGACACGCCGGTGCTGGTCGTGGGCAACTGTTGCTGCTGCTGCTGCTGCCACTGCAACTTCTCGTTTAGCGACAGCGATTGCGCTGGCGGCGAGAGTGGTGAGTTCGAGCAGCAGGAGTTCCAGTCGGCCATGTAGTCTGCACGCTTAAACCGTAGCAAAACGTAGCTTCCATCCTTCGCGCAGACGGTCAGGTTAGAGGTGCGTCCGGGCAGCCACCCTGATTACGACACGCGCAGAACGACGAGGGGCCGGCACGCAGCCGCCCCGGCTTTCCCCCGACGCCCGGATGCCGCACCGATGAGCAGCCCAACCGATACTCCCCACCGCCTGCGGGTAAGGCCCGGGGCGCTGGTTATCCCCGACGACGCAGGCCAGCTGGCACGGATCGCCGTGGGCACGCGCATCGTGCGGGCCGCGGGCCACGGCGCCGTGCAGGTGCTGCGGCTGCTGGACGGCACCCGCACCCTGGAGCAGATGCAGGCCGAGCTGGCGGGCGACCTGAACGAGACCGAGGTGGTGGACGCCGTGCGCTCGCTCCAGCTCTTCGGGCTGGTGGAGACCATGAACGGGTCCGCCCACGCCGGCGAGAACGGCAACGGGACGCACGAATCGTCGGAGGAGCCCACCCCCGAGATGCGCGCGTTCAACGACCTCGGCTACGACGGGGCGACCCTCGCCTCCATCCTGTCGAAGGGGCGCGTGGCGGTGATCGGGAGCGGGCTGGTGGCCGAGGCGGTGGCCGCGGCCGTGACGCGCCACGGGGTGGGGAGCGCGGAGACCGTGGCGCTGGAGCGCCCCGCCGACCCGGCCAGGGTGGACGTCCACCTCCCCCAGGCCGACCTCTACCTGGTGGCGCCCGACCCGTTCGACCCCGCCTTCCTGGTGTGGTTCAACCGCGTGGCGCTCCGCGCAAACGTGGCGTGGCTCCCGGTGTACGTGGCGGGCTTCGGGGTGCGGCTGGGGCCGTTCGTGCTGCCGTACGAGACGGCGTGCTGGACGTGCTACGAGCGGCGCATCGAATCGAACATGCTGTACTACGACGACCACGTGGCCATGCGCACGGCGATGCGCGACGGCGCCCGCGTCCCCACCTCGGACAACCTGGTGCCCGGGATCGTGGACCTGGCCGCCGGCCTGGCTGCGCTGGAGGCGGTGCGCTTCCTCGCCTCGCGCGCGTCGCTGATGGAGCCGGTTCTCTTCGGCAAGACGCTGGAGTACGCCTTCCTCTCCATGAAGGGCACCACGCACTCGGTGCTGAAGCTCCCCCGCTGTCCCGCGTGCGGCGTCCGCGCTCGAGGATTCCCCTCCATTCGACCGTGGATGCAGCCCAATGCTCAGCCTGCCAGCCCTTCGCTCCAGTAACGCCGAGCCGCTCGCGGACTCCGTCGTCTGCGACCCGGTCACGGGGATCGTCTCCAACTGCTTCGAGCTCCCCATCGAGCCGACCGATCCGCGCATCTTCTGCTTCGTGGCCGAGTCCACCAACGTCGCCCGCTACCGCACGGGGCTGGTGAAGTCCAGCAAGTGGGGGTGCGGCGTCGGCTTCACCCGCGCGTGGGCCGTGGGCGCGGCGGTGGGCGAGGCGGTGGAGCGCTACGCCGCGGCCGTGTACGACCACCGCGAGCACCGCTACTGCTCGTACAACGAGCTGCAGGACGAGGCGGTCGCCCCGGAGGAGTTCGCCCTGTACACGCCGCGGCAGTACGAGGAGTACGCCGGGCGCGAGCTGGGACAGGGGTTCTACGCCCCCTTCAACCGCGACACGGTCACCAGCTGGGTGCGCGGCCACAACCTCACCACCGGCCGCGACACCCTGGTTCCCGGGCCCTTCGTCTTCCTGCCGTACCGCTTCAGGCCGGGAGAGGACTACATCGTCGACAGCATCTCCAGCGGGTGCGCCTGCTCGCGGAGCCGCGACGACGCCACGCTCAAGGCGCTCTTCGAGGTGCTGGAGCGCGACCAGATCATCATCGCCTGGAACAACCGGCTGTCGCTGCCGCGGGTGCGCTTCGACGGCGACGACGAGCTGGGGGCGATCTTCCGCGAGCGCTTCGACTCGCCGGGGCTGCGCTTCGAGATGGTGAACGCCACGCTCGACCTGGGGATCCCCACCTTCGTCTCCTTCGCCATCCACGAGCCGACTGGCGTGCTGGTGGGCTCGGCGACGCGGCTGAACCCGCTGGAGGGCGCCATCAAGGCGCTGCTGGAGTCGGCGCAGGGGATCGTGGGGTGGAAGCGGGAGCTGTTCGACGGGCCGCCCGAGCGCTTCAGGGACGACCACACGGACGTGATCGACTTCAACCAGCACTCCAAGGTCTACATGCTTCCCGGAATGCGGAAGCACATGGAGTTCCTGTGGGGCGACAACGAGCCCGTGCCCGTGTCGTCCATCGAGAACGTGGCCACCGGCGACCCGGCGCGCGACCTGGCGATCTGCGTGGAGCGGCTGAAGGCGCGCGGGCTGGAGGTGATCACGGTGGACCTCACCCCATCGGACGTGCGCGAGGCGGGGCTGCACGTGATGCGGGTGGTGGTCCCCGGCATCCAGGTGATGAACTCGCGGCACGACTCGCCGCTCCTGGGCGGCAAGCGGCTGTACGACGTGCCGGTGCACATGGGGCTGCGCGACACGCCGCTGCGTGAAGACGAGCTGAACACCTTCCTCCACCCGTATCCCTGAAGCGAGCCGAACATGCCGATCGAAACGGTGGACCTGGTCTCGTCGCAGGCGACGACCGAGCGGGAAGAGATCGATACGCTCCCGGAGATCTTCTGGGAGAACACCAAGCTGCGCCCCCGTGCGGGAATCGAGGCGGCGGTGCGGCGGATCCAGTGGTTCTTTGGCGACGCGCGCAAGGTGCTGAGCGCCCGCCAGAGCTACAAGACGTACGCCACGGTGCCGCGGCTGGCGCTCCCCGACCCCTTTCGCGCGAGGGAGCCGTTCGCCCCGTTCGACCAGGTGGTGCTGGGGCGCCGCTCGGCGATGCTGGCGGGCACGGGGCCGGTGTTCTCGGCCGATGCCGTTCCGCTGGAGCACCTGTCCGACCTGCTGTACTACACGTACGGGGTGATCCGCACCGCGCCGGCGCCCATCGGCGAGTGCCTTCCGGCGCCGGCCGTGGAGCAGGCGGACGGCGTCGCCTTCCGCAGCGGGGCCACGCCGGAGAGCCCCGACCTGGTGGGCGACCAGAAGGCGCGCGCCACCGCCGCCGCGGCGCAGCAGGCGATGGACATCCGCCGCCGCGTGGTGCCCTCGGGCGGCGCGCTCTACCCGCTGGAGCTGTACGCGGTGGTGGTGAACGTGGAGGGGCTCGTTCCCGGCGTCTACCACTACAACGCCTTCGACCACCACCTGGAGCAGATCCGCGCCACGGAGGCGCCGGCGGTGCGCGCGCAGCTCGAGCAGATGGTGACCACCGGGCTCAACTACGAGGGCGTGGCGGTGATGCTGGTGATGTCGGTGACGCCGCTGCGGGCCACCTTCAAGTACGGCGACCGCGGCTTCCGCCTCCTGCTGGTGGAGTGCGGCCACGCGGCGCAGAACGCCTACCTGGCCGCCACGGCGCTCGGCGTGTCCGCGTGCGCCATCGCGGGCTTTTACGACGACGAGGTGGACCGCTACCTGGGGATCAACGGCCTGGACGAGTTCTCCGCCTACGTGCTCCTCATGGGTATGCCCCTGAAGGCCGACGAGCTCGAAGGGGCTGCGTGATCCTCCTGCTGGCTGGGCTGGCCCTCGCCTTCGCGCCGCTGCTGGTGTCCGGCGCGCTGGTGGCGCTGCTCCTGGGCGTAGGGGGGCGCGGCACGGGTACGCGCGTCCACACCGCGGCGGGCGCGCGGGTGGCGGCCTACGCCGCGTGCGTGCCGGCCGTGCTCTGGGTTCTGGGTCGCGCGGGGCTCCCCGCCGGGCCGCTCTTCGCCGGGCCGGCGGGGCCGCGGCTGGGGGCCACGCTGGGGATCGCCGCCGCCCTGGCGCTGGCGCTGGGCGTACTCTCCGCGGCGCTGCAGCGGGCGGGCGCCCTGGTGCTGCGCTGGGCCTACCGCGCGTCGGGGCGCACCCCCGCGCCGCCCTCCGTGGGCGCGGCGGCGGCCCGCTACCCTGCGCTGCTGGCCATCGCCATCGCGGTGGCCGCGGCGGGCTACGAGGAGCTGGTGTGGCGCGCCCTGGTGCAGGCCGGTCTCACGCCGGCACTGGGGGTGACGGCGGCGGTGATCGTGGCGTCGCTGGCCTTCGCGGCGGTGCACGCCCGGCAGGGGCCGGTGGCGGTCGTCTTTTCCGGCGTGGCGGCGCTGCTGCTGGGGGCCGCCTTCGCCTGGCGCGGCGACCTTTCGGCGGTGGTGCTGGCGCACGCCGCGTACAACTCCGGGGCCGTTCTGCTGGACCGCTGGCGCCACCCGGCCGCACCCCGCCCGGCGCCCGCCGCCGGCGCGCCGTTCACCGCCGCCGTGGGAAGGTGACCATGACCGAAGCATCCGTGATGGAGGCCCGCGAGCTCCTGGACCGGGGAAGCACCCTGGCCCAGGTCGCCATGATCCGCGACGCCGCCACGCTGCTGGAGGGGATCGCGGCGGAGGGGGAGACGGCCGGGTGGGTGCGCTACCACCACGGCTACGCCCGCTACCGCCTGGCCGCCCTGCGCCAGAACGAGAAAAAGGAAGCGGCGGAGCACCTGGCCGCCGCCGTGGAGCACCTCAGGGATTCGGCGCGCCTCCTTCCGGCGAGCGGCGAGCCCCGGGCGCTGGCCTCCACCTGCTACGGGATGCAGATCCGCTACTCGCCGCTGCGCATCCCCTGGCTGGGCGAGCGCAAGACCCGCGCACTGGCCGAGGCCGAGTACCTGGAGCCCGAGAACCCGCGCGTGGTGCTGCTGAGGGCGCTGCAGCTCTGGACCACGCCGCGCTACGCCGGCGGCGACCGGGCGCAGGCGCTGGAAGGCTTCGGCCGCGCTGTGGAGTGCTTCGAGACGTGGAGCTCCACCGAGCCGCTGGGCCCGCGGTGGGGGCACGCGCAGGCGCTGGCGTACCAGGGGATGGCGCTGGGCGAGACGGGGGAGCCGGAGCGGGCGCTGGACGCGCTGCGCGGCGCGCTCCGCATCGCGCCCGAGTACCGCTGGGTGAAGCACGTCCTTCTCCCCAACCTGGGTGTGGTGAGCGGATGAACGCGCTCTCGATCGGCCGGTGCACGGCGCTGGCCGCCCTGGTGGCGGCGGCGTTCACGGTGTGCCCCGCGGCTGCCCAGAGCGCGCTGCGCGGAACCGTGCGCGGCACCGACGGCGCGGGTGTGGAGGGGGCAAACGTCTTCGTCCTCCCCTCGCTGGACGGGACTTCCACGGACTCGGCGGGGCGCTTCACCCTGCAGACCACGCAGACGGGCGCCGCCACGCTGGTGGTGCAGCGGCTGGGCTTCGGCGAGACGCGGGTGGCCGTGGCGCTCCCCTCGTCCGCGCCGCTCGCCGTGACCCTGGCCCAGCGGGCGGTGACGCTGGAGGCGATCCGGGTGCAGGCCAGCACCTTTGGCGACGACCCCTCGCGCGCCGGCGTGACCATCACCCCGGTGGAGGCGGTGACCATCCCCGGGAGCGCGGGCGACATCTACCGCGCGCTGCAGACCTTTCCCGGCGTCACCTCCGTCAACGAGTCGGCCGGCCTCTTCGTGCGCGGCGGCGACGTATCGGAGACCAAGATCCTCCTGGACGGGGCGGTGGTGCTCACCCCGTACCGGCTGGAGACTCCCACCGGCGCGGCGTTCGGCACCTTCGACCCCTTCCTGCTGAACGGCGTCTTCTTCTCGTCCGGCGGCTTCGGGTCGCGCTACGGCGACGCGCTCTCCGGATTGGTGGCGCTGGAGACGGTGGGGCGCCCCGCGCGCAACACGCTGAGCGTGAGCGCATCCATCGCGGCGCTCTCCAGCTCGGTGGCGCTGGCGCTGCCCAAGAGCCTGGGGGTGCGCGCCACGGCCACGCGCACCAGCACGGGCCTCCTCTTTCGGGTCAACGGGCGCGACGGCTTCGACGTGGCGCCCGAAGGGACGGACCTGAGCGGCGGCATCGTGTGGAGCCCGCGGCGCGAGCGGCAGGTGAAGCTGTTCGCCCTCAGCCAGCGCGACCTGGTACAGGGGGCGAGCGACTCGGCGGCGTTCCACAGCGCCTTCCATAGCGACCAGCACAGCGGGCTGGCCGTGCTCTCCGGGCGCGACGTGTGGGGCGCGTTCTCGCCCACCTTTGCGCTCTCCACGTCGGAGTCCACCAAGGGCGAGTCGTACCGGGCGTACAGGCTGGACCGGCGCGAGCGCTACCTGCAGGGGCGCGGCGAGATGGCGTGGGCCACCACCGACCTGGTGACGATGCGGCTGGGCGCCGAGTGGGAGCGCCGCACCTCGCGCTTCGACGGCTACGTGCCGGCCAGCGGCGGCGACGACGCTCCCGGCGCGCCCACCCGCTTCCTGGGGTCGCGCGTCACCGGCATCCGCAACGGCTCGTGGCTGGAGTCCGAGTGGCACCCGGTGAGCTCGCTGGGGATCACGGCGGGCCTCCGCTCGGACCACGCCAGCCTCACCGATGCCCGCACCTGGGACCCCAGGGTGGCCGCGGCGCTGCGGCTGGGCGGCGGCAGCACCGCGCTGATGTTCGCGTGGGGGCGCTACCACCAGGTGCCTGGCCCGCTGGCCTACGACAGCACGCTGGGCAAGCCGGGGATCCCCTCCATGCGCGCCGAGCACCTGATCGGCGGGCTGGTGATGGGCGACGCCGCCGGCGAGGGCGCGCTCTTCAGGGTGGAGGTGTACCAGAAGCGCTACGCCGAGCTGGCGGAGCTGGGGCGCGGCTACGACCTGGGCACGGGCGGGCGCGGCACCACGCGTGGCGCGGACTTCTTCGTCAAGGGCACGGGGCCCATGGGCGTCACCGGGCGCCTCTCCTACACCTTTCTCCACGCGCGGCGCACCGACCCCACCACCGGCCTGCTGGCCCGCTCTCCGTTCGACATCACCCACTCCGCCGTGGCCATCGTGGAGCGCGAGTGGAAGAGCCGCTTCCGGCTCGGCGCGACCTACCGCATGTCCACGGGCGCGCCGTTCACCGACGTGCTGGGCGCGCACCGGGACGGCGACCGCTTCATCCCGGAGTACGGCACCCCCTTCGGCGAGCGTCTGCCCCGCTTCGAGCGGCTGGACGTCTCGGCGAACATCCTCCACAGCTTCTGGCGGGGGAACACCTCGGCCATCTACCTCTCCGTCTCCAACGCGCTGGACCGCCGGAACGTCTCCGGCTACAGCTACAGCGAGGACTACAGCGAACGCGTAACGGCGGGGAGCCTCTTCCGCCGCACCATCTACTTCGGCATCAGCACCACCAACAACTGGTAACCGGGAGATCCACCATGATCCGCCACAGCCTACTGATCGCACTGCTCACCGCGGGCTCCGCGGCCTTCACGCCCTCGCTGGGGGCCCAGGCCGCCGCGGCGCGCCCCGCGGACAACCTTACGATCGCCGATTCCGTCCAGCGCGCCGCCACCGCCTCGTTCTTTCGCGGCGACCGCGCGGGAGTCAGGGCGGCGCGCATGCTGGGAGAGCGCGGGCTGGCCGCGCACCCCAACGACGCGCTCCTCCTTCACCAGACGGGGTACGCCTTCTACCGCGAGGCGCTGCTGCTGACCTCGGCCACCACCGCGCAGAGCCGCTCGCCCGAGGACGCGAAGACGCTCAGGGACCTGCTCACGCGCGCCGAGCAGACGCTGAACAAGTCGGCCGCGCTGCGCCGCCTTCCCGAGACGCACGCCCTGCTCGCGGCCGTGTACGGGCAGCAGGCGGGCGCGGCGCGCGGCGTGGGGGCCATGCGCCCCGGGATGCGCGCCGGCACCGAGATCGAGCGGGCGATGGACATCGACCGCGACAACCCGCGCGTCTGGCTGCTGCGCGGCACCAACGCGCTCTACACCCCGGCCATGTGGGGCGGCGGCCAGGACAAGGCGCTGGAGGCGCTGCAGCGGTCGGTGCAGCTCTTCGCCAACGACGCGCAGCGCGGGCCGCTCCCCACCTGGGGCCGGGCCGAGGCGTACGCGTGGCTGGGGATCGTCCACTCCCGCAAGCGCGAGTACGCGCAGGCGCGCGTCGCGTACAACGAGGCGCTGCGCCTGGAGCCCAGCTACGGCTGGGTGCGCGACCTCCTCCTCCCCCGCCTCCCCCAGGCGGCCCGCTGACCCGCGCGGCCACACACGAGCCACGGAGCACCGCATGCTGACTCAAACGGCGGCCGAGCCGCAGATCGCCATCCCCGCCGTGGCGGAAGCCCCGGTGGTGGCGAGCCTCGCCGGAGTGCACAAGCGCCTGGGGCGCACCGAAGCGCTCTCCGGCGTCGACCTGGAGCTGCGGGCGGGCGAGCTGGTGGCGCTCCTGGGCCCGAACGGGGCGGGAAAGACGACCGCCATCTCGCTGCTCTGCGGGCTCCGGTCCCCGGATGCGGGCACGGTGCGCATCTTTGGCGGCGACCCGCAGCGGCCCCGCACCCGCGCGCGCTTCGGCGTCACGCCGCAGGGGGTGAACTACCCCGGCGTGCTGCGCGTGCGCGACGTGGTGAAGCTGGTACAGGCGCACTACGCGGCGCCTGCACCCATCGACGAGGTCCTGCACGGCTTCGGGCTGGACGACCTGGCGAACCGGCAGATCGGCGGGCTAAGCGGGGGCCAGCGCCGGCGGCTGGGGGTGGCGCTGGCGTTCGCGGGGCGCCCTTCGCTGGTGCTGCTGGACGAGCCCACCACCGGGCTGGACGTGGTGTCGCAGCGCGCGGTGTGGAACGAGGTGCGCGCCTTCGTGGCGCGCGGCGGCACGGTGCTCCTCACCACCCACTACCTGGCCGAGGCCGAGGCGCTGGCGAGCCGGGTGGTGGTGCTCAACCGGGGCAAGGTGGTGGCCAACGACACGGTGGAGGCGGTGCGCGCGCGGGTGGGCGTCACCAAGGTCCTCTTTCGCGCCGCCGACGCGCCGCCCGAGCTGCCGGGGGTGCTGCGCACCGCGCGCTCGGGTGAGCTCAACACCCTCTACACCTCCGATCCCGACCAGCTGGTGCGCGAGCTGGTGCGGCACGGCGTGACCTTCCAGGGGCTGGAGATCCGCCCCGCCACGCTCGAGGAAGCATTCCTGGCGGTCACCGCCGAGGAGGAACGATGAGCCTGGCGCTCGCCTATTTCCGCACGCGGATGCTGGAGCTGCTGCGCACCCCGGCGTACGTGCTCCCCACGATGGTTCTCCCCGCCATGTTCTTTGCGCTCTTCGCGGGGTCGCTGGGGAACGAGCCGGGCCGCGCCAACGGGGCGATGACGGCGTACGTGGTCTTCGCCATCATGGGCGTGATGTTCTTCCAGTTCGGCGTCGGCTCCGCCGCGGCGCGCGAGAGCGACTGGGAGCGCTTCCTGCGCACCCTGCCCACCACGGCGTGGCCGCGCTTCGCGGCGCAGATCGCGTCGGCGCTGCTCTTCGCCAGCGGCTCCGCGGCCGTGGTCGTGACGACGGCGGTGCTCCTGACCGACGCGTCGCTCAGCTGGGAGCACACGCCGGTGTGGGCGGGCGCGCTCCTGCTGGGCGTCATCCCGTTCGGCTTCATGGGCTTCGCGCTGGGGTACTGGGTCCCGGCCCGCGCTGCCGCGCCGGTGGCCAACCTGATCTACCTGCCGATGGCGTTCTTTGGCGGGCTCTGGATCCCGGTGGAGTTCCTCCCCACCTTTGCGGCCCGGCTCTCGGCCGTGCTCCCGTCCCGGCACCTGGCCGAGGTGGGCCGGAGCGCCATGAACGGCGGCTTCGGCTCGCGGCTCAACTGGACGGTGCTCTTCGTCTACGCCGTGGTCTTCGCCCTCCTCGCGGCGCGCGGATACCAGCGCAACGAGGAGCAGAAGTACAGCTGAGCCTGGCGGGCGAGCAGGCGTGGCACGGAGAACCGCCGCCGGTTCTCCGTGCCACGCCTTTTGCGTGCCTGCCCCGCGGGTTGACCCCGATCCGGAGACGGCCTAGCTTTCAAGCGGAAGTCGGTGCCCCCTGGTGTAATGGCAGCACAGGAGTCTTTGGAACTTCTAGTGGAGGTTCGAATCCTCCGGGGGCAACTGGGCCCCGGGTCGTTGCGAGAGCAATGGCCCGGGGCCTTTCCGCGTCAGGCGGCTGGGAGGCTCGCGCCGGGCTTCAGCGGCTCCGGCGCGGTGACTCCCAGGCGCGTCCGCTGGCGGAAGGCGAGCACGATGCCGGGGAGCAGAAATGCCGCCGTGGCGCCCAGGAGCTTGGCCGCGTAGCGCGCATCCGCCTGGACGCCGTCCGGGGGGACGAGCGCGGAGACGATGGCGGCGGCGGTGGCCGCGAGCCCGACGCCCCCCGCGATCCGGTACACGCCCGGGCGGGTGAAGAAACCGTGCACGCGGCCGGCGGGCGCGCGGACCACGATGGCGAAGAGGTAGAGGAAGACGATCAGCTGGATGACGGCCGTGGCGTTCAGCAGAAGCAGGTACGCTTCGCGGATGCTGGACCCCGACGCGCTGAACAGGACGAGTACGGACGATGCGGCGCCCTGCACCACCAGCGCCGTCGCGGGCGTTCCCCAGCGGTGGTGCGTGCGGGCGAGCGGGGCGGGCAGGAGGCGGTCCAGCCCCATGACGAACGGCATCCGCGCCGCGCCCGCCATCCACACGCACGCGGCCGCCGCGGCGGACACCGCCAGCACGGCGGCCAGCGGCAGGGTGAGCATGGCGGCTCCCGCGGCGCCGGCCAGACGCTCGGCGGCCTGCAGCCAGCCGCTCAGCGCGCCGATCTCCGCGTGGGGCACCGCGGCCGCGAGCGCCACCGTCGACAGCAGGTACACGGCCGCGCAGGCGGCGCCCGCGCCCACCACGGCGCGCGGGATCGCCCGACGCGGCTGGCGCACCTCTCCGCCCACCACCGAGCCCAGCTCCAGCCCCACGAGCGCCAGGCAGGTGATCCCGAAGAAGGGGATGCTCCCCCACGCCACGGCGGAGGACGAGGCGGCTTGCGGCGGGCCCGCGCGCGATGCCAGGATGGCGGCCGAGAGCCCGGCGACGGCGGCGGTGGCCAGCAGGGTGCACACGGCGCCCGCGTTCTGCAGCCAGCGGCTCACCCCGAAGCCCAGCACGTTCAAACCGGTGAGCGCCCAGAGCACCGCGAGCACCGCCGGCACCATGACCCGGGGGTCGGACTCCAGCGCGCTCCCCCCCGCCGCGTGCAGCACGATCCCCACCAGGTACAGGATGACGGTGGGCACGTAGAAGAGGTTGTTCACCCAGTAGCACCACCCGCACACCAGGGCGTGCGCGGGCCCGAACGCCCCGCGCGTCCACACGTACACACCCCCCTCCGACGGGTCGCGCGCCGAGAGCTCCAGGACGGCGACGGCCTGCGGGACGAAGAAGCAGAGGAGCGCGGCGGCCCACAGCGCCATCCCGCCCGGCGCGCCCGCCACCGCCGGCACCAGGTTTACGTTGACGACGGCCACCAGCAGCAGCATCGTGAGGTCGGAGGTGCGCAGCCGCCGGGGAAGGCGCGCCTCACCCGCCGGGGGGGTGCCGCCGGAGTGGGGGGAAACCGCTGCCTGCATGGATACCGACATGGATCTCTCTCCGGGTTTCTCGCTCTGGATCTCGGGCGCGCCGGATGCCCGCCGCCGCCTTGCCGATGCGCTCGCCGCCCGCCTGGGGCGCCGCGGGTCCGCCGTCCGCCAGGAGGATGACGGCGGCGGCACGCTCGTCTCCTGCGGCGCCCCGCCCTTCACGCGCGGCCCGACAGTTGAGGCGGTGGAGGGCGACGCGGAGGCGGCCGCGGACCGGCTGGTGTCGCTGCTTGAGGCGGAGGGCCTGCTCCCGGCCGCGGACGCGCAGGCGGAGCGCGACGAGGCGCTGCTGCTGGAGCGGCTGCGGGGGCTGGGCTACCTGTAGGCGGGGGCGCGGCGGCGGTGCAGGGCGGGGTCCACCGCCGCGGCCATCCGCTCCACGTCCAGCCCGCCGCCCAGGAATGCATCCACCGCCCGCGCGTGCGCCTCCGGGTCCGCGACCACCTCGTCGTAGCGCAGGGTGAGGACGGGGAGCCCGCGCTCCGCCAGCCACGCCTGCAGCCGCCCGGCCTCGCGCTCCAGCGCCCCGCGCAGCTCTCCGCCGGCCCGCGCGGCGGAGTGGCCGCGCCGCGCCAGCATCACCTCCTGCGAGCCGAGCACCTCGTCCAGGTCGCGCCGCATGGCCAGCACGCGGCAGGGGCGGCCGGCGGGCAGGCGGTACACGAGCGGGTGCACCACCTTGACCGCGTGACCCGCCAGCCCGGCGAAGAGTGCCCCGGGGTCGCTTTCGCGCAGCTCCTTGACCGCTTCCAGCTCCAGGTAGCCGCGGGGGTTGTCTTCGTCCGGCGCGCGCACGCCGTCGGTGGCCACGGGCATGCCGCCGGCGCGCAGCATCTGCATCATCATGGAGGTGCCGGAGCGCGGCACGCCGGTGACCACCGTGATCCAGGGGCGCGCGACGGGGGCGTCCATCGCCTCAGCCCCAGCTCACGGGGAGCGTCTGCAGCCCCCGGAAGTTGAAGTGCTCGCGCCAGCGGTACTCCCCCGCCAGCCGGAGCCGCGGGAGCCGCTCCAGCGCCATGGAGAGCGCCGTCTGCGCCTGCGCCACGGCCAGTGACGCGCCCAGGCAGGCGTGCGGCCCGCCGCCGAACGTGGTGTGCTGGCGGGCGTCGGCGCGCCCCACGTCCAGCCGGTCGGGGTTCTCCCAGCGGGCGGGGTCGCGGTTGGCGGCACCCAGCACCATGATCACCCGTTGCCGGGCCCGGATGGTGTGGCCGTGCAGCTCGAAGTCCTCGCGCGCCACGCGGTCGTGGCGCATCACCGGGCTCTCGTAGCGCAGGAACTCGTCGACGGCGGTGGCGATCAGTGCCGGGTCCGCCTTCAGCCGCGCCCGCTGCTCGGGGTGCTGAAAGAGGCAGAGCATCCCGTTGCCGATCAGGTTCACGGTGGAGTCGTGCCCGGCGAAGAGGAGCATGACGCCCGTGGCCAGGAGCTGGTCTTCGGAGAGGGCGTGGCCCCCCTCCTCCTCTTCCTCCCGAGCCAGCGAGCCCAGCACCGTGTCGCTGCCGGTGGTGCGCAGCCCCGCGACGATGCCGCGCAGGTAGTCCGTCATCTCCGTGAAGGCGCGGACCATGGCGTCCAGCACCTCCATCCGCGACGGCCCCAGGGCGAAAAAGGTCCCGATGTCGCGCGACCAGGCGGCGAGCCGCGGCCGGTCTTCCAGCGGCACGCCCAGCATCTCGGCCACGGCGCGCACGGGGAGCGGCTGCGCGTACTGGGGAACGAAGTCCATCTCGCCGCGCGCCTGTACCGCGTCCAGCAGCTCCGAGGCGGTCTGCTCGATGAGCGGCTTCATCCGCGCGATGGCCCGGGGCGAGAAGGCGCGGCTCAGCATCCGGCGGAGGCGCAGGTGCTCGTCGTCGTCCAGGTTGAGCACCCACAGCGCCAGGAAGCGGTCGATGGGCTCCATCTTCGCCCGCACCTCCGGCGGGAGCTGCGAGCTGGCCACGGCGCGGCGCATGGCGCTGGAAAGGCGCGGGTCCTTGAGCGCCGCCACCACGTCGTCGTAGCGGGTGAGCACCCAGGCGTTCAGCACCTCGCTCCAGTGCACCGGCTCCGCGTAGCGCAGCACGTGATAGAGCGGGTGCGGGTTGTTGAAGACGTCTCCCGACACGAGCCCGTACGGGTCGCGGGCGCCCGTCTGGCGGGCGGTCACGATTCTGGCCGATGAGATCCCGCGCATCGCGTCCTCCGTCTGACGGGGTTCGTCTGCTACAGGGCGCCCGCCGCGGCGCGGCGGGCGAGGAATGCGGCGAGCCGCTCTTCGGCGGCGGCGGCGCGGGCCAGGCACCCGCCCAGGAAGCGGGCGTACTCCGGGCGGAACCCCGCCAGCGCCTTGGCCAGGACGTCGCGCGCCACCTCCATCTCGCGCAGGCTGCGGTGGTAGACGGCGGCCTCTCCCGTGAGCCGCTGGCATCCCGTCCACCGGCCCACCGCGCTGAGGAGGGCGCAGAGGTACACGCGGCTCCCCAGCTCCGCGCGCAGCAGGAGGCTGGCGGTGCGCAGGAGGGCCCGTGGGGGCGCGCCCGCCGCCCATCCCTCCTCCAGCTCGCGGCGAAAGGCGTCCAGCGCCCCCGGCCCGTAGCGCCCCGCGGCGTCCTCGCGGTCCTCCAGCGCCTCGCGCCGCAGGGCGTCCAGCAGCGCCTCCGCCTCCGTGCGCAGGCCCGCTAACCGCTCCTCGTCCAGCTCCACCGCCCACCACTCGCCCCGCACCGGCCGCCCGGCGTAGAGCGGCTCGCGCAGCTCGTCGCGCGGGACGGGGGAGTGGCGCGCGCGCTCCAGCACCCGCTCGTCCACCGGGCCGTGGCGCGCCGGAGGCCAGTCGTCGTCCACCCAGAGCTGGCCGGGCGCCGGCCCCGCGCGCACGCGCACCGTGCGGCTGCTGTGCACCCGGCCGTAGGCGGGGCGGTAGGGGAGGTGGAAGACGTCCACGGCCACCACCGCTGCCCGCCCCGCCGCCAGGTGCCCCGCCAGCTCCCCGGCGGCGCCCTCCACGATGCGGAGCCCCGTGCGCGCCGCCAGCAGCGCGGAGAAGGGCTCGGGACCGGCGGGAAGGCTGTACTCGGTGAGCGCGTCGCGCAGCTCGGGGCGGGGAAGCGCGAACGTCCACCGCGCGCCGAGCAGGGCGGCGCCCTCCGCTCCCGCGAGCTCGCGCGCCAGCTGCTCAAGGCTGGCCAGCAGGCTACCGGCCGTGCGCGGCACCGTCCGGACCCCTGACGGCGCCGTGCAGCAGGGTCACGGCGACCAGGTGGAAGAGGGGGTTCGTCCCCAGCCCCAGCCGGGTGGGGACCCGCGGCGCCTCCCACCCGAAGGAGTTGCACCAGAGCACGGGGCGAAGCTGGTCCAGCTCGTAGCCGCCGGGGTAGTGCAGGTGCGAGCAGACCCACCCGTCCGGCGGATCCGGCGCGCCGGGCGGGAGCAGCCATCCCTTCGCCAGCGCCAGCAGCGCCATGTGCCCGTCCGGCTCGGCGAACAGGTCCACGGGGAGCGCCTGGTCGCCCATCTCGCCGAAGCAGAGCAGCGCCACGCCGGTGCACGGTTCCGCGGCGGGAAGGGCGAGCGTCTGCCCCAGCGTCTCCACGTGGTCGTGCTCCGCGCCGGCCGGGGGCAGCGCGAAGGGTACGCCCGCCACCCGCAGCGTGCCGCCGAAGGGGAGCTCCTCCGCCGGGTAGGAGTTTCCCCAGGCGTTCACGCCGCCCCGGTGCCGCTCGTCGTCGCGCGTGGCCGCGCGCGCGTTGCGCAGGGCGTCCAGGGGCACGGGGGTGTGCGCCCTCATCGCCCCTCCCCGCGCAGGGCGCCGAACCGCGTCCGCGTCGCCAGGGGCGGGGCCGTTCCGTAGCGGTCGCCGCGAAAGGGCTCGCGGCGCAGCGCGGGCTCGGGCGCGCCGCTGGTGCCTTCCACCGAGGCGAGCAGGCGCGCGGCGTCGATCCGCAGCACCACGCTGGCGGGGAAGACAGCCATCGCAACACCGCCGCGGGTGGCGGTGAGCGACGCCTCCCAGGCGCCGGAGCGCACGTCGCCGGAGAGGGGGAGGAGGGAGTCCACCACCACCGCCGCGTCCGGTGGGGCGGCCGGCGCGGGTCCCGCGATCGCCAGCGTCCCCAGCTCGTCCACGGGCAGCGCGCCGAACGGGGTGCCCCAGAGGTCGGGGCGCGCCATCAGCTCCGGAAAGGGCGAGTCCCCGGCATCGGGGCCGGACGCCGCGTCGTGCGGCGGGTACGGCGACCCCGTGCCACGGACGGCCCGCAGCGGCGGCGGAACGGGCTCCCCGGCCTCCAGCAGGAGCTCCACCAGCGCGAGGACGGCGGAGGGGCCCAGCAGCACCGGGAGATCGGGGGAGAGGGAGTCCGCGTGCAGCTCGCCGCTCCACGGGCTGGCCGGGGCGGGGCGCGCCGCCGGTGCCAGGTGAACCAGGCGCCCGCCGGCGACGGCCAGCAGGTAGCGCCTGCGCCGCACCGCGCGTCCGGGGCCGGTGCGCTGCTCCACGACGCCCGCCTCCACCTCCAGCGAGCCGCGCCGGCACGGGGGGAGAGCGCCGTCCAGCGCCGCGTAGACCCGCTCCGCGGCCGTGCCCTCGCGCGCACCGCGCGGAGTCCAGCCGTCCAGCCGCGCACGCGCCCCGGCGGCTCCGCCCCGCGCGGCCAGCGCGTAGCGGGTTTCGGCCCGCGCCCCGCCCGCCATGCGGACGGCGAAGACCCGGTGGGCGCTCACCGCACGATCCTCAGCGAGGGGATGCGGAGCGCGGGGGCGCAGCTCCCCACGTCGAACAGCAGCTGCCCGGCGCGCCCGCACATGGCGTTGGCGCGAAAGCGCGGCGCGTCCCCCGCCTCGGCCACGCGGCGCAGAACGCCGTGCTCCTCCTGCACCCATCCGCCCGCCAGCAGCTCGCCGGTGAGCGCGCCGTCCTGGATGCGCTCCGCCAGCACCACCCGCGCGGATACGCCGGCCCGGCTGAGCCCCGCCTCGCCCAGCCGCCGCAGGTACACCCCGCGCCCCGTGCGCGCCACCAGCGCGTCTTCGGGCGCCGTGCCGGCGGCGCACACCAGGTTCGACATGCGGGGAAGGGGCGGGTGCCATGCGCTGGCGGCGCGGGCGTTGGCGGTGGGGAGGGCGCCGGCGGCGCGCGCGGTGGACGCGGTGTGGAGCTCGCCCACGAGCACCCCCTCACGCAGCAGCGGGGTGGCGGCCAGCGAGCGGACGCCGTCGTCGTCGTACTCGTAGCGGGCCGGACCGCCGGGAGCGCGCGGATCGTCCGCCGCGGAGAGCGCCTCCGACGCCAGGCGCAGCCCCAGCGCCGGCCGCGCGCCCGGCGCCGCCTCGGCCAGGTGCCCCACCGTCTCGTGCACCAGCACCGCCGCCGCGTCGGGGCCCAGCACGGCCGCGTACGACCCCGCCTCCAGCGGTCGCGCGCGGTCCAGCGCCTCCACCAGGGCGCGCAGCTCGCCGGGCGCCTCCTCCGCCAGCCACCCCGCGCCGTCGCCGCCCCCGCTCCACCCCAGCGGCCAGGTGGTCCCGCCGGGCCCTTCCACGCTCCCGGTGACCGCCCAGGCGGCCGAGGCGCGGAGCGGGAGATCGGGCCCGTCGCCCGCCGTGCGGCGGTTGAAGAGCGCGGCGGAGTAGGTGAGGCGCACCCGCCCGCCCCACGGAGCCGCGAGTGCCTCCAGCGCGCCGGCCACCGCCCGCAGCGGCGTACGCGCGGAGGGGAGCGGCAGCCGCGCGCCCCACCCGGCCGGCGGCGCCCCGCCGAAGCGGCTGGACGCACCGTCGCGGCCGCGCACGCGCCCCCGCTCCACCACGCACTCCAGTGCGCGCGCCGGGGCACCGGCCCGCGCGAGGACGGTGCGGCACCGGCCCCGCTCGAACCAGCCGGCCTCCCCCGGGCGGCGCGGCGCCACGGTCAATCCCCGGCCGAGGCCACAAGAACCCCGTCCGGCGCGCTCGCGGAAAGCTCCTCCGCCCGCGGCACGCCCGGGCGAGTGCGGACGAACAGCTCGCGCGGCGGTCCCTTGCCCAGGAAGCGCGTGGCCATGGAGCGCCCGTACGCGCCGGCGTAGTGGAAGACCAGCGTCTCGCCCGGCTCGGGAAGGGGAAGGGCGATGCCGCGCGCCAGGAAGTCCTGCGAGTAGGTGGAGTTGCCGCACACCCACACCGGTTGCGGGTGCGGGGAGCGCCCCGCGGCCCCGTCCGCGATCTCGCAGGGGTGCACCGCCTGGCCGGGGTACAGCAGGGGACGGGGAAACTGCGCCACCGATCCGTCGGTGCCCACGAAGGCGCGGTCGCCGCGCACCTTGCGGTCCACCACCTTGACGAAGAAGTAGCCGCAGTCGGCCGCCAGCCAGCGCCCCGGCTCCACGTACAGGTGAAGCTCGCGCCCCAAGCGCCGCTCCAGCCGCCGCACCGCCTCGTCGGCGCCGGCAGCCCACCCCTCCAGGTCGAACTCGTCGTCGTCCAGCGCGTCGGGCACGCCGAAGCCGCCGCCCACGTCCAGGTAGCGGAGGTCGGGGAGCGCGGACGCGGCCTCCCCCAGCCGCTCCAGCCCGTCGAGCAGCGTCCGCGGCCGCATGACGCCGGTGCCGAAGTACGAGTGCGCGCCTATGATGCGCACCCCGCCCCGCCGCGCGGCCAGGACGGCCTCCGGCAGCTCGGAGGGAAGGAGGCCGAAGCGGTAGCCGGGGTCGAAGCGCAGCGCGCCCCGGTCCAGCGCGCTCCCCACGTTCATCCGCACCCCGATCTCGGCCCCGGCGGCGCCCGCATCGGCCAGCGCCCGCACCTGGCCCACCGAGTCGAGCACCAGGTTGACGCCCAGCTCCACGCACTCCCGCATCTCGCGCTGCAGCATGTTGCTGGCGGCGTACACCACCTGCCCTGGCTCGAACCCCACCCGCAGCACGCGCCGCAGGTGGGCGGGGGAGTTGACGAAGACCCCCACCCCGGCGTCGCGGACGCACGCCAGCACCGCCGGGTGGTCGTTGGCCATGGTGGCGAAGAACAGCCGCCGCCGCGCGATGGGGAGCGAGGCCAGCCGCAGGGCTCGGCGGCGCAGCCGGTCCAGGTCGTAGACGTACGCCGGGCCGGGCGCGGAAATCCCGGCGCGGCGCACGCGCGGGTCCAGGGCGCTCATCGGGCCACCTCCGCCAGCACGCCGCGGTCCCGGAAGCGGCGCAGCAGCTCCGCCGCCTCGGTGCGCTCCACCCGTCCGTCCGCCTCCAGCGCGTCCAGCAGCTCGCCCGCGGGGCGAGGGCGCTCCGCCAGGTCCAGCAGGCGCAGCCCCGCGGGGCCCACCTGCAGGGTGGCCATGAAGCCGGGCTCCGTCTTGGTGACCACCACCCAGCGCTCCCGCCCCTCCTGCAGCCGCTCCCCCGCGCCGCCGCCCAGCAGCGAGGCCAGGTCGTAGCGGATCCTGCGCGCCACGTAGCCCCCCCGCCGCGCCACCACCGCGCCGTCGCCGTCGCCGCCGTCCACGCCGGCGGGCGCGGGGTCGGGGAGCTCGCGCGCCTCCAGCTTGGCGCGCTCGTACGCCGCCAGCTCCGCCACGCCCGAGTCCGCCAGCCCCAGCCGCACGATCTCGCGGTCCACGAAGTCCAGCAGGTCGTACGCGTCGCCCTGGTGGCGCAGGCGTGAGCCGGGGCGCCGCCGCGCGTTGGCGGCCTCGATCCAGTCCACCCAGCGGCCGTACCAGTCCAGCGCGGACTCGTAGTGCGGCAGAAGGAGGGGCCAGAGCGCCTTGAGCACCACCACGTGGCTGGAGAGCTCCTCGCTGGCGTCCACCCACCGCTCCGGCACCCCGGGCGTGGCGTAGCGGAACTGGCTGGCGAAGAGGTCGCGGTTCTCGTCGCGCATCCGCCCGTGCTCGCGCGCGGGCCCGGCGGCCAGCGGCAGCTCGATGTACTGCGCGCGCCGGTCGATGGAAGCGGCGTGAGTGGCGAACATGGGCGCCTCGTGGAAGGGGCACAGGGTGAAGAGGTGCGCCCGGAAGCCGCCCACCCGCAGGAAGTCGAAGAAGCGCTCCAGGGTGGCGCCCAGCGTGGCCGGCGTCTCGGAGGGCTGCCCCACGATGAAGCCCGTGATGGGGCGGATGCCGGCCCCCGCCGCGGCCGCCACCACGGTGCGCGACCACTCCAGGTCCAGCCCCTTCTGGATCTCCGCCTGCCCCTGGTGCGAGCCGGCCTCGATGCCGAAGTACATCTCCACGCAGCCGGCGCGGGCCATCGCCTCCAGCGTGGGCGGGTCGATGATGTCCGTACGCGTGCTGCACGCCCAGGTGACGTCCAGCGCCTCCGCCCGCAACCGCTCGCAGAACTCCAGCGTCCAGCGCTTGTCGCAGGTGAAGATGTCGTGGGAGAAGTTCACGTGCGTGCGCCCCCACCGCTCGCGCACCAGCCGCATCTCGTGCACGATGCGGTCGATGGACTTCATGCGGAAGCGGCGGCGCCAGAAGGGCGCGGTCGCGCAGAAGCTGCAGCGGAACGGGCAGCCGCGGCCCACGTCCAGGTAGAGTGGCGCGCCGGCGTCCATGTCGTACGCCGCGAAGTCGGGCACGGGGAGCGTGTCCAGCTCGGGGGCCACGGGGCGCTCGCCCCCGTGCACCACCGTCTCGCCGTCGCGCCACACCAGCCCCGCCGTGCCGTCCAGCCGCCGCCCCGCCTTCAGCGCACGGAGGAGCTCCACGAAGGTCTCCTCCCCCTCGCCGCGCGCCACCATGCTCAGGAAGGGGAAGCGCTCCAGCAGCGGCCCGGCGATGGGCGACGAGCCGGGTCCGCCCAGGCACACCGGCGTACGCGGGGAGAGGCGCTTCACCGCGCGCGCCGTGAGCACGGTGTGCGGCAGCGAGTCGGCGTCCGTCATCAGCCCGACGAAGTCGTCGCCCGCCTCCAGCGCGGCCAGCGCCAGGTGCTCGTACAGCCGGTCGTCGTTGGGGATGCGCCCGTCGTTCAGCAGGCCGTTCACCTCCACCACGCGCACGTCGGCGCCGGTGCCGGCGTGGTCGGCCGCCGCCTTCAGCGACAGCAGCCCCACGGGCACGAACGACTGCATGCGCGGCGGGTCGCCCGGCTCGGCGTCGAGCGGGGTGGAGCCGTGGTCCAGGTGCAGGCTGGTGGAGAGGGATACTCGCATGGGCGCCTCAGGCGGGAGTGGGAGCGGAGCCGGCGGCCACCCTGGCCTCGGCGACGGGAACGACCTCCACGCGCGGCTCGGCGCGGATCCGCTCGCGGAACAGCTCCTCGCGCCGGAGCACGCTGAGCTTCTGGAACTCCGACATCCCGCACTGGTGCAGGGTGCCGTTGTGCACGCTGCTGCTCCCCGGGCAGCGGCCCGTGCAGAAGTACTTCTCCTCGTCCAGCGGGCACCCCTTGCACGCGTCGCGAAACGAGTCCCAGGTGATCCCGCGGATCTCCCACTCGTCTTCCCAGAGCCTGGCGAAGGAGCGCATCTGCACGTTGCCGCCGCACAGCACGCGTGCGCCGGAGCAGGTGGTGCAGGGGTACACGTCGCCCGACGAGTCCACGTAGCACACCCCGCGGCCGCTCATGCAGCGCCGGGTGGCGTAGACCATGGTGAGGAGGAAGTTGAACACCTTGCCGGTGCACAGCCCCAGCTTCTGGTCGCGCACCCGCTCCCACTCCTCCTCGGCCAGCCAGAAGCGGGCGGCGGCCTCCACGTCGGCGGTGGTGTTCTGCATCTCGCGGTACAGCGAGCCGCGCCCCATGGGGGAAAAGGGGACGCTGCGCAGGCTGATGTCGTTCTCCACCGCCCACGAGATCACCCGGTCCAGCCCGTGGACGTTGTCGCGGGTGGTGGTGGTCATGATGCTGGTGTTGAAGCCGGCGTCGCGCACCATGCGCAGCCTGCGCGTCACGTAGTCGAAGTCGCTCTCCTTGCCCCGCCCCTGCCCGTGCGCCTCGTCGATGCTCACGCTGATCAGCACGTCGTCCTGCGGAAGGCGCGACAGCAGCTTCTCGCCCAGCGTCATCCCGTTGGTGGCGATCCCCACGCAGAAGCCCAGGGCGTGGGCGTGGTTCACGATCTCCACGAAGTCGCGGTGGATGGTGGGCTCGCCCCCCGTCACCACCACGGTGAAGACCCCCATCTCCGCCCACTCGTCCAGCAGGGAGAGGATGCGCTCTGTGGACATCTCGCCGTTGCGCGCCGCCCCCGCGTTCACGAAGCAGTGCGGGCAGCGCAGGTTGCAGCGGCGGGTGATCTCCACCCAGCCGATCAGCGGCGCGCTGAAGTGGAAGTCGGGGGCGATGCGCAGCCGCGGCAGCAGGTGGGGGGCGCACTCGTCGTACGACGCGCCCGCCGCCAGCAGCGGCTCCGCCTGGGGGCCGAACATCCCCACCCGCCCCTCCGGGAACGCCGCCAGCCAGCCGAACGACTCGCGCCGGTAGCGCACCAGCGGCCTGCAGCGGGCGGGAAGGGTGGGGACCAGCTCCGCCCGGTAGGGCGCCATGTGCTTAAGCATGGATGATCATCTCCGCCGCCGGGTGGGTCTCCAGGGCCGCCGCCACGCGCGCGGCCACGCTCTCCGCGTCCAGCCCGCACCACGCCAGCTGCCACGCCGGGTCGCCCGCGGGCACGTACGCGTCGGGGATCGCCAGCCGCAGGTGGGGGATGCCGCGCGGCCCGGCGTGGCGGGCCACCGCGTCGCCCCACCCGCCCGCCGCCACGTGGTTCTCCACCGTCGCCAGCATCCCGGTGCGCGCCGCCGACTCCAGGATCGGCGCGGCGTCCAGCGGCTTGAGCACCGCCGCGTGCACCACCTCGGCGGCGACGCCCCGCGCCTCCAGCAGCTCGGCGGCGCGCAGCACCTCGCCCAGCAGGGTGCCGCACGACACCAGGGTGCAGCGGGCGTCCGGGCGCGGGCGCGCCACCACCGTGCCGCCGGGGGGGAGGGGCGCGCCCAGCAGGTCGTGCGGAGCGCCGAAGCGGCGCACGCGCAGGTAGCCGGGGCCGCCCAGCCGCACCAGGCGCCCCAGCAGCTCGCGCGTCTGCCGCAGGTCGCCAGGCTCGGCCACCCACATCCCCGGGAGCGCGGATACGGCGGACAGGTCGTCCACCGCCATGTGCGAGGGCCCGTTGCGCCCGTCGAACACCCCGCACGACCCGCCCACCACTCCCACCGCGCACCCCGGCCACGCCACCGAGAGCGCCAGCTGGTCGTGCGCGCGGCGGGTTACGAAGTTGGAAAAGGTGTGCAGCAGGGGGATCCATCCGCGCCGTGCCAGCCCGCCGGCCACTCCCACGGCGTTCTGCTCGGCGATCCCCAGGTTGAAGTACCGCTCCGGAAAGGCCCGGGCGAAGAGGTGCGTGCGCATGGAGGTGGCGAGCCCCGCGTCCAGCACCAGCACGCCGGGGTCGGCGCCCCCCACCTCCAGCAGGATCTGCTCGTACCCGCCCTCCGTCTCACGCATGGGCCCTCCGTGCCGCGGCGGTGTAGGTGGCCAGCACCATCTCTTCGCCGGTCAGCGGCGGCGGGTAGTGGCTCCCGGTGCGCCCCTCCAGGAACTCCACGCCGCGCCCCTTCACGGTGCGCGCGCGCAGCAGCCGCGGGGCGTTGCCGGGAAGCGCCAGCAGCCCCTCCAGGGCGGCGGCCAGGGCGGCGCAGTCGTGCCCGTCCGCCTCCGCCGTGCGCCACCCCATCGCCTCCCACGCCGGGGCCAGGTCGTCCACGGGCAGGATGTCGCGCGTGGGGCCGTCCTGCTGCATCCCGTTGTCGTCCAGCACCACCAGCAGCCCGCCCAGCCCCAGCGCGGCGGCCGAGCGGGCGGCCTCCCACACCTGCCCCTCGTTGGCCTCGCCGTCGCCGATGACCACGAAGGTGCGGTCGGGGGCGCCGCGCAGCCTGCTCCCCAGCGCCAGCCCCACCCCGATGGAGATCCCCTGGCCCAGCGACCCGGTGGACGCGTGCAGCTCCGGCTCGGCCGCCTCGCTGGGGTGGGGCTCCAGCGCGGCGCCGTTGCGGCCGAACTCCGCCAGCCGCTCCGGGGGTATGCGCCCCGCGCGGGCCAGCGCGGCGTACAGCCCCAGCGCGGCGTGGCCCTTGGAGAGCACGAAGCGGTCGCCCGCCCAGGCCGGCTCCCCCTCCGCCCGCCAGCGGAAGAAGCGGCCGAAGAGGACGGCCAGGATCTCCACCACCGAAAGGGCGCTCCCCAGGTGCCCGGCGCCGGCGCGGCGATGCGTCTTGAGCACCAGCAGGCGCAGGGCGTCGGCCTCGTCGCGAAGCACGGCGTGGTCGGCGGCCATCAGAAGATCCTCGCGGGCTGGCTCCACGGCGGCGCCTCGGCGGGCAGACCGGCCGCGAAGCGCGCGAAGTCGTCCAGGTTCTCCCCCACCTTGCGGAAGCCGGCCGCGTAGTGCTCCACCAGGCGGGGGTTGGCGAGCGGGGCCTGCGCCGGGTAGCCCACCACCAGCGAGTGGCGGATGGCGTCAAGGGCGCCGGGGTGGTCCTCGATGCGGTACACGTCGTCGCGGCCGTGGCAGCTCCACGGCGCGCCGCGCCCGTAGCCGACCTTTCCCTGCATGAGGGCGTGGCCGGGGAGGGGGACGTTCTGGAACTCCACCAGGGGGAGCCCCTCGGCCCAGAACACCGCCTTCAGCCCCTCGCGCGCCTGGTCCGCGGTGAGCGAAAGCCCGGCCTCGCGCGGGTCGAAGCGGAAGCGGTACATGTGGTAGACGTGCCGGGCGCCCTCGGGGGCCGCGGGGGGCGAGAAGCCGGGGAGCTCGCCCAGCACCGCGTCCAGCCGGGCCGCGCCCTCGCGCCGGCGGTCGTTGAAGCCGTCCAGGCGAAAGAGCTGCCGGCTGGCGAAGACCAGGGAAAGGAGGTTGATGCGGTAGTTGTAGCCCATCGTCTCGTGCAGCGGGGTGTACGAGCCGTCCGCCTCCACCGCCTCGGCGAAGCACTTGAGGGAGGCGGCGCGGTTGCGCACCTCGCGGGCGGAGGTGCACACGATGCCCCCTTCGCCCGCGGCCGGAAGGTTCTTCCCCGCCATCAGGCTGGCCGCGCCCGCGTCGCCCATGCTCCCCACCGGCCGGCCCCGCCACGCCGCGCCGGCCGCCTGCGAGAAGTCCTCCAGCACCGGGATGCCGTGGCGGCGCCCCAGCTCAAGGAGCTCGTCCATCGGCGCGGGAAGGCCGTGCATGTGCACCACCATCAGGGCACGCGTGCGCGGGGTGATCCGCGCCTCCACGCTGGCGGCGGTCACGTTGTACGTGCGCGGGTCCACGTCCGCGAACACGGGGATCGCGCCCTGGTGTACGACGGCGGCCGCGCACGCGATGTAGCTGAGCGAGGGCACGACCACCTCGTCGCCCGGCTGCACACCCAGGCCGGCCAGCGCGCAGTGCAGCGCCGCCGTGCCGCCGTTGGTGGTGAGGGCGTAGCGGGTCCCCAGCCACATGGCCACCTCGGCCTCGAACTGGCGCACCAGGTCGCGCCCGGACATCTCGGTGAGGGTGCCCGCGCGCGCCGCCTGCATCACCGCCTGCAGGTCGTCCTCGCTCACCCGCGGCCAGCGCGAGAGCATGATTCCGCGCGGGACCACCGGGTCGCCTCCGTCCACGGCCAGGCGGCCGCCGGCGCGGGACACCGGCTCGGGGGCGCGCACGGGCGCCGGGGTGTCGATCAGCGTGCTCACAGCACCTCCAGGGAAGCGAGGACCGCCGGCCGGGCGGCGGCGGGAGAGCCGGGCGCCACGCCCGGCGCCAGCAGGTCGGCCAGCACGCGCCCCTCGGAGTGCGCCGGCGGGTCGATCCCCAGCACGGCGGCCAGCGTGGGCGCCACGTCCACCAGCTGCGCGGCGCGCGGGCGGCGCACTCCGGTCCTGAACGCGGGCCCGGCGGCGAAGAGGCGGGTGTGGATGCGGGGGTCCAGCGGCCAGAAGTGGTCGTGCCCGCTCGTGAACTCCCTGAGCGGCACGGTGGGCTTCAGCAGGGGGCCGCGGCCGTTGGTGGCGCCGTAGCCGGAGCACAGGCAGAACACCAGGTCGCCCGCCTCGGCCCCGTCGGCGCCCAGCAGCTCGAACTCGCGGCGCTCCCCCGCCACCCGCACCACCCGCTCCCCCGTGCGGGGATCGGTGAGCGCCAGCAGGCGCGCGGTCACCTCGCCCGCCAGCCGCTCGCATCCGGCCGGGTCCACGATCCCCGTGGGCTCGCGCCCCAGCCGGTTGAAGTGCAGGTAGTTGCCCGTGGCGTAGACGCGGGTGCGGTCCCAGTCCACCGCGTCGCCCTCGCCGGCCCACGCCAGCCACCCCTCGGCGGCGAGCCACTCGTTGACGTGAAAGGTGGTGTGCTGCACGTCCTGCCCGTGGTCGCCCATCACCACCAGGTTGGCGTCCGGCCCCGCGGCGCGCGCCACCGCCGCCACCAGCCGGTCGGCCATGCGGTACGCCTCCAGCAGCATCTCCTCCAGCGCCGGCGCGGCCGCCGGGTCGAACGCGGGGTGGCGCGGGTCCACCCCTCCGTGCAGAAGGTGGTGCGCCCAGTCCACCAGGTGGATCTGCACCATGAACAGGTCCCACGGCTCGTCGCGCAGCAGCGCCGTGCAGGCGCGCTCCAGCCACTCCGCGTTGAGCCGGAACACCTCCATCTGCGTGGCGGCGTCCAGCCCGGCGTGGAAGACCAGCGAGGGCTCCGTCTGCTCCTCGATGGGCCCCGCCTCGTCCAGGTGGCGCAGCCACACCTCCTCCGGCGCGGCGTGCCCGGTGCGCTCGTGCACGGTGGTGTTGAGCAGGCGCAGGCGGGGCGGCCGGGCGCCGCACGCCAGCGCCTTCACCCGGAACGAGCACTCCACCGGCCCCCGCCGCCCCGGCGCCCGCACGGTGAGGGGGGCGCTCCACTCCCCCTCCGCCAGCTCCGCCAGCACGCGCGCACGGTCCGGCGCGTCCGCCACCAGCACGCGCGCGCCGCCCTCGCCCTCCACCACCGCGGCGTGCAGCGCCAGCGCGCCGTCGCTCCACAGCGATGGAAGGCGCCACGTGCCCCGGAACGCGGGCGGCGCGCCGGGCGCCTCCCCCGCCCAGGGCACGGGATCGGGGTCGATCCGCACCGTCCCCGCCTCGCCGTCCAGCGTGGATACGGCGGAGGAGGCCGCCTCGTGGAAGCAGCGCAGCCCGCCCCACCCGGCGGCGCCGTCCAGCCGGAAGGTGGCGGTGGCGGAGGGGTACGAGAGGGGAAACTTGACGACGTACGAACGCTTTCCCGCCCGGGTGGCCGCCTCCCAGATGGGCTGGGTGCGGCAGCGGTGCGAGTAGCAGCCGCTCACCCGCTCGTCCAGGCGGCGCCCGGGCTGGTGCACCAGGAAGCCCGCGATGCCGGTCACGGAGGGCGGCGCCCCGGTGGCGACGGTGGCCCACGCGACCGGCGTGCTCGCGGGAAGGGTGGAGACCAGCGGTACCCGCACGCCTGCCCGCGCCACGGCCGCGATGGCCGGGAGCTTTCCTTCGGCGACGTAGCGGTCCATCCGCTCGGGGGAGAATCCGTCGATCCCCACGAGCGCGACCCGGCCGCCCGGGCGCTCCTCGTCGGCCGGCCAGGCCACGCCCGCCCCCTTACTTGGGCGTGCCGACCGCCGCGGACGCCGCCGCGACGCGTTCCTCCAGCACCGTCACCTCGTCCATCTCCTGCGGCGTGAGCGCCACGCCGGGGGCCGTGGGCTGCCCCAGCGGCGAGTTGTGCATGTGCACCACCTTCAGCTCGCCCCCCGGGGCGCGGTGGAAGACGATGGTGCCGCGCAGGTTGGTGGAGACGCCGCCCACCAGCACGCGGTTGTGGAAGCTGACCACCGCCCCGTCGTCGCCCAGGATGCGGTACTCCGGCGACAGGATCTGCGACGTGCGCTTGGTCTCGTAGAAGAACTGCCCGAAGCCCTGCTGGTAGACCTCCCGCGAGTCGATGCGGGTGGGCGAGCTCAGCACGAAGAGCGAGGCGTCGGGGGCGAACCAGTCGAAGAACTCCTTCCTCCCCTCTTCGTACGCCTCCAGCATCCGCTGGAGTGTGCCGCGCACCTCTTCCTCGGTGATCGGCCGGCGTTCCTGTGTGCTGTCCATGGAGCTCTCCTTGGGGAAGGGGGTTTCCGGCCGCCGGGAGCGGCCGTGGGCGAGAGTGCCCGCCGCCCCGGTCCGGGGTGGCGGGAGGGGACACAGGGGCAGGCCGAATGCCATCCGCGGCGGGTATCTGAAGGGAGCGGGGCGGGGGAGTCGAAGCCGCTGGACGGCAACGTGTTGCGTCGCTGGCCGCCGCCCTCCGGCTGCCGCGCCGGAGCCGTTCCGGGGGGTGAACGGATGGGCACCGTGGCGGTTCGGCCATGCCCGTTCGTGCACGGCCAAGGCGCACGAAAAGGCACGGAGAAAACGCGCTTTCTCCGTGCCTGGATTGCGGACCGCCGTTCCGCTCGCGTCAGGAGCGCTGCAGCTTCTTGAAGATGGTGCGCAGGTGGATGTGGAGCCGTTCGGCGGCGCGGGTGCGGTTGCCGCCGGCGGCGCGCAGCGCGGACTCGATGATGGTGCGCTCGCAGAACGTCACGGCCTCGGCCAGGGAGAGCCCCCTGCGGGACACGAGCTCCCACAGCCCATCCTCCAGCTCCCGCGGCGGAGGGCCGTCCGGGTCCGCGGCGGCGGGGGTGGCGGGCGCGCGGGCGAGCCCCAGGTCGGCGGCGCCGATCCGCTCGTTCTCCGTGAGCAGCGCCGCCCGCTCTATGCAGTGCTTCAGCTCGCGCACGTTCCCCGGCCAGGAGTAGCTCCGCAGCACCCTGAGCGCCTCGGGAGTGAAGGAGCGCCGGGGACCCACCAGCTCGCGGAGGAAGTGGCGGGCCAGCAGCTCCACGTCGTCCCCCCGCGCGTGCAGCGGCGGCAGGGAGATCAGCATCACCTCCAGCCGGTAGAGCAGGTCCAGGCGGAACTCGCCCAGCCGCGCCGCCTCGGTCAGGTCACGGTTCGTCGCCGCGATCACCCACGCACTCACGCGCTCCACCCGGTCCGACCCCACGCTGCGGTACTCGTTGCTCTCCAGGAAGCGCAGCAGCATCGCCTGCACCCGCGGCGAGAGCGAATCCACCTCGTCCAGAAAGAGCGTGCCCCCGTTGGCGGCGCGGATGAGGCCGCTGCGCGCGTCGCGGGCCCCGGTGAACGCCCCCCGCGTGTGGCCGAACAGCTCGTCCTCCGCCAGCGTGTCCGGCAGCGCGCCGCAGTGCACCACCACGAAGGGAACGCCGGGTGGCTGCCCCCGCTCGTGCAGGGCGCGGGCGACCACTTCCTTCCCCGTGCCGGTGGGCCCCACGATCAGAGTGGTACGGCGGTGGCGGGCGATCGCCTCGATCTGGGCGATCACCGCGCGGATCCCGGGCGAATCGCCGATGATCCCGTAGGCGTCGGGAGTGTCGCGGGCGGGTGCAGTGAGTCCGATCTCCATGGATCGCCGCCGTGTTCGATGCGGGGTGCTTCGATGAATGGACGTCGGCCCGGGACCGCCCACCCTCCAGCGCACAAATGTGCTGGCCAGTGTCTGATCCGGCGCTCCCGGAGCCTCTCGCCCTGAAGCGGCGTACACTCGAACGATGTACGTGCGGCGGCCGAAAACGACCGTATTCCCGCGCGTTCCGGCCGAGCCGGCGCGCCGGCCGATCCACGCGCCATCCAGAAAACAGCCGCTGATAAATGTGGCTCCAAGAGTGTACCAGGAGGGCGCGGCTCCGGCCTTGCCCTCCGGGCGGATCGCCAGTATGCATCAGAAGCTCGAGCGGATCAACACTTTTCTACGGAGCGATCGCGATGGGCGCCCTGGCGCTGGCATTCCACCCGCTGACCCCCGACCGCTGGAGCGACCTGGAGCGGCTCTTCGGGGCTCGCGGCGCCTGCGGCGGATGCTGGTGCATGTGGTGGCGCCTGCGCCGCTCGGAGTTCGACGCGCGCAAGGGGGAGCCGAACCGGCGCGCCTTCCACGAGATCGTCCACTCCGGCGCGGAGCCGGGGATCCTCGCCTACGCGGATGGCGAGCCCGTCGGCTGGTGCGCCGTGCAGCCGCGCGAGGCGTACCCGGTCCTCGGCCGCTCGCGCACGCTCAAGCCGGTCGACGACCAGGCGGTCTGGTCGGTGACCTGCTTCTTCGTCGCGCGGGGATTCAGGAAGCGTGGAGTCACCACCCGGCTCCTCCGCGCGGCGGTGGAGCACGCGCGGGCGCGCGGCGGCCGGATCCTGGAGGGATACCCCATCGAGCCCCGCAAGGACCACGTCCCCGAAGCCTTCGCCTGGACCGGCTTCGCCTCGGCGTTCAAGCGCGCCGGCTTCAAGGAAGTGGCGCGCCGCTCCGACACCCGCCCGATCATGCGGTACATCGTCCGGAATCCCGCCGGCTAGTGCGCCTCGAGCGTGGTCGCGCGCGGCGTGCCATTCGCGGAGATCGGTGAACGACGCTGCAAAGCAGTGCGGATCACGTGCGGAGGGTGGTGGCGGATTATGTTTGAGGGGCAGTGCTGGCGGATTATGTATGTTGTCATGCCCGCAACATTCCTCAATCCGCCACAGGATCTTCCATGACGCGTCGCGCCGCGCGGATCGTCTCCGCATTCGCCTTGTTCGCAGCCGCTGCCTGTACCGAAAGCGCTACCGCTCCGTCCGCTGGCGAAGCCTTGAAGCCGCGCCAAAGCGGCGGCGGAGGATGGACGATCGGCTCGGGCGGCGTGACCTCCGACACCACCTCGAATCAGGATGGAGCGACTGCGAGCACTGAAGAATGCGCCGCGGAGTTCGCCGGTGGGTGGACCATTGGCTCAGGCGTCACTGGCCCGGATCCATGTGAGGCCCCGTAGGCTGGCCCACGACCGGCGGGTGCGCGGGACGTCCGCCGGCCTCCGGGTCGCGCAGTACCTCGCGTCGCACCGGCTTCGAGCGTTCCTCCAGCCGGCGCAGCATCCGCTGCTGAATCGTGGGGATGCGGCTCCGCGGCGGTAGCTCCGCTTGCGGCGGGGGAGGGGTGCGCGTGCTGATGGCATCCAGGATCTCCAGCGCCCCATTCTCCACGTCGGCCTGCTGGCGGGCGCGCGCGATCTCGACGGCACGACCGGCCATGCTCTCCGCCTCGGCCCAATCCGCGAAGAACTGGGCCCCCACCGCCAGGTGCGCGAGCGCGGCCGCGGCGTACTCCTCGTGCAGCCCGATGAGCGAGAGTACGCGCGTACGTGCTTCCTCGTACCCGCCGCGCATCCCCGCGCCCGCGGATGCGCGGCCCAGCGTGCCCCACACCACGACCTGCAGCTCGCGCCGCGCGATGTGGGGAACGACCGCCTCCAGCAGCACGCGGGCCTCCCTGTAGAACCCCAGGCGGACGAGCAGGAAGCTCCAGTCGTGCGCGAGCCACGGCACCGCGCGGTGATGCACGGGATACTCGCGCAGCGCGGCTCTCATGTAGACCTCCGCCTCGGTGTACTGGCCTTCTTCCGCGGCGATGGTCAGGAGCTCGTGCTGGACCTCGGCGGCCTGGCGGTGGCGGCGCGTGGACGACGCGAGCCGGGCGGCGCGGCCGAAGAGCTGCCGTGCCTCGGAATACCGTCCCGTCTCGCGCAGAAGCCCTCCGCGACCGATCAGCGCGCGGATGAGCTCCCTCCTGTTCTTTTTGCGAGCCGCCAGGATGCATGCGCGGTCGTACCAGGTGTCGGCGCGGTGCGTCTCGGCCGCGCGTCGGGCCGTGCGGCCCGCCTGTGAGGCGAGGATGGGATTGTCGGGGTCCAGCACCGCGGCGGCCTCGGCGAACAGCAGGGCGGTACGACCCAGGCCGCGCGCGTCTGCCCAATCGTGGACCTGCTGCGAGGCCGCGACCAGCGCGCCGACTGATGCCAGCCGGGGCGTGGAGCCGAGCAGGGCAAAGGTGCCCAGAGCCTCCTCGAGCTCCGGGTGGTGCGACGCCGTGTAGCCGACCTCCTCACCAAAGGGACGTGCCGCCGGGCGGGTGCGTGCCGTGCGCGGCGCCTCGGCCCATGAGCGCATCTCCCTCAGCGCGCGCCACAGAACGCGCGCCAGCGGATCGTCCACGTCCTCCAGGAAGTCGTACGCAGGCAGCTCGGACGGGGTGGGCGGCATCGTCCGGTAGCGTGGTTTTCGGTGCTCTCCCATGAACCTGTCGCTGCGGGGGCAATCGGCACGGCGGCCGGGTCACTGCCGGTCGCCGAGCTCGTCCGCGAGCCAGGCCGGCAGGTCGGTGCCCGACCCGGCGTATACCTGCGCAAGGGTCTCGGCAATCCGAAGGCGAGCATCGTACCGGAGGGGCGAGTCCAGCTCCGCGACGAGGGTTGCGAGACAGAGTGCCCCTAGAGGAACGCGGACCTCCGGGCGGTCCTCGGCCCACTCGCGGATCAACGCCATGTGCTCCGGGCGAGGCTCCGCCCGCATCTCCAGCAGCTTCCGGATCACCGACCGGCCGACGCCGATGGCACGCGCAACCGCTCTCTGCCCGCCGTGCGTGCGAAGCTCGAGGGACCCGTTCTGGCCACCGGCAGCGATCCCGCCCGTGCTGCGTGCTTCATCCGCGCACGTGTACTCTGGAGCCGGTGCGCCTGCCTCTGGCCGCCGTTCCGCGGGATTTGGGGACCCTGCACGCGCGGTTTCGGCTCTCCGCCTGCTGCGCCGCCCCACCTTTACCTCAACCCGAACGCGCCTCTACTTGCGACCGTGAAAGCGGCTCTATAATCTGGTCTCCCTCCGTTGTTCGAAGCCCATCCCAGCCTACTCCCAGACCATGCGCAGCCTCGTCCAGTCCCCGCGCGCCGCGCCGCTGAAGGCCGCCGACGGCACGCCCACGCTGCCCCCCATTCCGTGCGGGTGCCAGGAAGATCCCATCGATGGACTCAAGCGCCTGTTCGTGGACTACGCGCAGGGGCGCTCCATCGCGGCGGGGCGCGACCCGGCCACGCGGCCCGTATTCCTGCGGCTGCACGGGGTGGCGCACGGCAGCTTCCGGGTGAACGCCGATCTGCCGGAGGAGCTGCGGGTGGGGGTATTCAGGCAGAAGACGGAGTACCCGGTGTGGGTGCGCTTCTCCAGCGACGTGCAGCCGGGGCGGCCCGACCTCAAGGGGACGGTGGGGATCGGGATCAAGCTCTTCGGCGTGGAGGGGGAGAAGGTGATGGCGCCGGACCAGGACGCCACCACGCACGACTTCATCCTCCAGAACCACGACGTCTTCTTCGTGGACACCGCCCGCGACATGTGCGAGTTCACCTGCATGTCGCTCAACGGCAAGGGGGCCGACTACGAGGCGGAGCACCCCGTGACCGCGCGCGTGCTGGAGGAGATGGAAAAGGTGGTGGACACCGTGCTCGACACGCCGTACTGGAGCGTGCTGCCGTCCAGCTTCGGCGCGGGGCGCTTCGTGAAGTACAAGCTGGAGCCGGAGGTGGTGCCCCCCGGCGACGGGAGCCCCGCCGAGTACGACGATCCCTTCTACCTGGCCGCCGACCTCAACCGGCGACTGGCGGCGGGGGAGTCGCGCTTCCGCTTCATGGTGCAGTTCCAGACGGACGACGAGGCGATGCCGCTGGACCGCGCCACCGTGCGCTGGAGCGAGGAGGCGAGCCCGCCCGTGCACGTGGCCACGCTCGTGATCCGGCGGCAGGAGCTGCGGACGCGCGGGCAGTCCGCGTATGGCGAGAACCTGGCCTTCAACAGCTGGCACGCCCTTCCCGAGCACCGCCCGGTGGGGAGCATCGCGGAAGCGCGCCAGGTGGTGTACCGCGCATCGGCCGAGGCGCGCCGCAACGTCAACGGGCTGCCGGTGGGCGAGCCGGTGGAGCCGCGTCCGAGGGAGTGGAAGGAGGACGTGCCCTACCCGGTGGGGAAGGACCGCATCGTCCGCGCGGCCATCCATCCGGCCATCGGCGTGGCGCGCGTGGGGAACAGCGAGAAGGAGTACTTCATCGGGCCTGAGGTGGTGAGCCCGCTGCCGGAGAAGCCCGGCTTCTACCGCGACGCCGCGGGGGCGCTGAAGCGGCAGGCGGCGCGCTTCCGCATCTTCGGCTACGACGCCAGCGGGCAGGTGGTGCGCGAGCTGACGCCGGACACGGCGGAGATCCGCTGGACGGTGCACGTGGCCAACAGCAAGGCCGCATGGTACCAGTGGCAGATGGCGCTCGACATCCCCGAAGCGGCCAAGCACAAGCTGCCGCGGCGCAACGCCGGCGTAAAGGATGACCGCGACGCGCTGGTGATCGACGGCGGGCCGCGCACCATCGAGGGGCGCGGCACCCAGGGCGACGAGTACCGTTTCGACGGCGCCTTCCAGGGCACCCCCGTGTACCTGGGCGAGCTGCGCACCGACGCGGACGGGCGCCTCCTCTTCCTGGGCGGGCTCGGCGTCTCCGCGTCGCCCGAGAACAAGCCGATCTACAACGAAGACGACGAGAACAGCTTCATCAACGCGGACGGGTGGTACGACGACACCTCCGACGGGCCGGTGACGGCGGAGGTGACGATCGGCGGAAGGCCCATCCCCGTGGAGCCGGCGTGGGTGGTGACCGGGCCGCCCAACTACGCGCCGGGGACGCTGGGGGTGCGCACCCTGTACGACCTGCTGCACGACCTGTACGTGCGCGGCCTGGCGATGCCGTTTCCGGACCCGGTCTCCTTTCGCGACGACGTGTACCCCATCCTGCAGCGGCTCAGCGGGCTGCAGTGGGTCAACAAGGGGTTCATGGCGCAGTTCGGGCTCACGGGGCCCAACCCGTTCGAGGATCCCGCGTACATCGCCAAGCTCGCCTACCAGCCTCCGCCGGGCGAGGCGGACGTGTACCAGGAGCTGCGCCGCCAGGTGATGCACTCCTTCCGCGACCCGGAGGGGACGGACAACAACCAGTCCACCTGGCCCTGGCTGTACGGCGACGCCATGGACGTGTACCCGCTGGCCGATTCGCCGCGCCAGAACGCGGCCATCTCCATTACGCAGTACCGCGTGCTGCAGTCGTGGGTGGCGGGGAAGTTCGTGTCGGACTGGAACCCCAAGGCGGCGGTGCCGCGCGACATCCTGACCCTGCCGCTCGCGCAGCAGCCGGCGATGCTGGACCGTGCGGCGCTGGAGCACTGCCTGGCGGACGCCTTCCACCCGGGGTGCGAGGTGACGTGGCCGATGCGGCACCTCTCGCTGTACAGCAGCCCCTTCCGCATCAAGCACCGCGCACCTGGCAAGCGCGGCCGCGACTACGGCGACGAGCTCACGCCGGCCGTGGCGCTGGGGCCGCGGGGGCCGCTCCACGAGCAGGGGCCCGGCGACCTGACGCGCTGGATGGGGCTCCCCTGGCAGGCGGACACGGCGTTCTGCCGCTCGGGGTACGACCGGGAGTACGACCCCTTCATCCCCACCTTCTGGCCCGCGCGCGTCCCCAACCACGTCCTCACCGAGGAGGCGTACCGGGCGGCCATCGACCCCACAGCGGACCCCAGGAAGCGCCTCGCCGCCTTCTCGCGGCGCCAGGCGTGGGTGCAGCCCTTCGCCCAGAAGAGCACCACCGACGCGATGCTGGACATGGTGAAGATCTTTGGCGAGATGGGGCTGCTGGAGGCGCATCCGGGGCTGGAGAACGACCCCGAGCTCCCCGCCGTGATGTGGGTGGCGTCCACCGGCAAGGCGCCCGAGGAGCACACGCTCTTCAAGTCCGCGGTGCCGGCGGCGATGCTGGACGCGTCGGTCGCTGAGTCCGGCACGCCGAGCGAGCTGGAAGAGGCGGGATGGGGCTCGGAGGAGCTCCGCGCGCAGGCCCCGCGCCCGGTGCGCCCGCCGGACGAGGAGTGAGCACGCACGATCCGGTCGTCGTCGCCGGGGGCGGCGCGGCCGGAGCGGCGGCGGCCCTGGCGCTGACGCGCGCGGGCCGCCGCGTGCTGCTGGTGGACGACTCCGCGGGCGAGTTCCGCGTGGGGGAGGCGCTCCCGCCGTGGGCGCGCCCCCTCCTGCGCGACCTGGGGGTGCTGGACCGCTTCCTGGCGGACGGGCACCTCCCCTGCCACGGCAACCTGTCCGCGTGGGGCGGCGGGGAAGTGCACGCCACCGACTTCGTGCGCACCCCGCACGGCCACGGCTGGCACCTGGACCGCGCCCGCTTCGACGCGTTCCTGCGCGATGCCGCCCGCGACGCCGGCGCCGAGCTGCGCACCGGCGTGCGCGTTCGCGGCGTGGAGCGCGCCGGCGCCCGCTGGCGGGTGCGGCTCGGCGGCGAGGAGGTGGAGTGCGGCTGGCTGGTGGACGCCACGGGCCGGCGCTGCTCGCTGGCGCGCCGGCTGGGCGCCTCGCTGGTCCGCGAGGACGCGCTGGTGGCCTTCTACGCCCGCTACCGCGCGGAGGCGCCGGACCGCGACACCCGCACGCTGGTGGAGTCGGGCCCGGACGGCTGGTGGTACACGGCCCTCCTGCCGGGCGGCGAGCGCATCGTCGCCTTCATGACCGACGCGGACCTCGCCCCCCGCGCCGAGCTCCTGGCCCACGACGGCTTCGCCGCGCGCCTGGCGGAGAGCACGCACGTCCGCGAGATGCTGCGCTCGCACGGCTACGCGCCCACCGGCCGTGTGCGCGGCGCCGACGCCGCGAGCGCGCGGCTGGACCGCTTCACGGGCCCCGGCTGGGCCGCCATCGGCGATGCCGCGCTCGCGCTGGACCCGCTCTCCTCGCAGGGAATCCTGAACGCCCTCTACACCGGCAAGCGCGCGGGCGAGGCGATCCACCGCGCCCTCACCGGCGACGGCGGCGCGCTGGCCGATTACGAAGCCCGCGTGGCCGAGGTCCACCGCGCCTACCATCACCACCGCGCCGCCTACTACGGCGACGAGCGGCGCTGGGAAGACCGCCCGTTCTGGCGGCGCAGAGCCCCCGCCGCCGCCCTCGCCTGACGGTCCAGATACGGCAAGAGGCACGGAGAACGACCGTTCTCCGTGCCTCTTTCGCCCTCAAACCGCGTCACATGTAACGGAAAACCGTTACCTATAACGCTCTACCCGCGCCGCAGCACCACTCGCAGGATGCGATCGAACTCGCACTCCTGGCGTCGGCAGCGCGCGTACGCCAGCCCCGTCCCGACCGCCACGACCACGGCGAGCGCGAGGAGGCAGAGGACGATCTGATCCGGCGGCAGGGTCCTGAGAACGGGCCCATGTGTGATGAACGGCATCAGACCTCCACGCGGGGAAAGCGTGCGCGGCGTTGGCGCGGAAAGAGGGGCCCTCCCGCACGACGCCCAGAAAAAAATGTTGTGGTCCTCTTAGTAATCACCCCTCGTGCCCCATTGCGCAAGTCCCATCTGTTTCCCAACTGAGCATTACTCATACTGCCCCCTCCTGCCGTTCTTCCTCTGTGTCTCCGTGTCTCTGTGTGATCCAATCAGTTGCAGTTCCTCTGCGGCCTCCGCGCCTCCGCGTGAGGCCAGCAGTTTGGAACCCCTCCAGACCCCTGGTGTTGAAGCACCGTCTGGCGCCGCGCCCGGCGCCGGAGTATGCTCCACACGCACCTCCTTCGCACCACCCATCCAGCAGAAAGGCAGCTCGATGAAACGCCTCGCGCTCCTGCTGAGCCTCGCCGCGGCCCCCGCCCTGGCGCAGGAAGTCAGCATCCCCCACACCACCTTTACGCTCCCCAACGGGCTGCGGGTGATCGTGGCGGAAGACCACTCCACCCCGGTGGCGGCCGTAAACGTGTGGTACCACGTGGGATCCGGCTACGAGAAGCCGGGCCGCACCGGCTTCGCCCACCTCTTTGAGCACGTGATGTTCGAGGGGAGCCGCAACGTCAAGGAAGGGGACTTCGACAACTTCCTGGAAGCGGCGGGCGGGCAGAACAACGGCAGCACCAACACGGACCGCACCAACTACTACGAGATCGTCCCCTCCAACGCCGTGGAGCTGGCGCTCTGGCTGGAGGCGGACCGCATGGGCGGGCTGCTGGACGCGTTCAACGCGCAGAAGCTGACCGGCCAGCGCGACGTGGTGAAGAACGAGCGCCGCCAGTCGTACGAGAACCAGCCGTACGGCCTGCTGTGGGAGACGGCGGCGTCCGCGCTCTACCCGGCGGGGCACCCGTACTCGTGGTCCACCATCGGCTCCATGGCCGACCTGGACTCCGCCTCGGTGGAGGACGTTTCGCAGTTCTTTCGGACGTACTACGCGCCCAACAACGCCACGCTCACCATCGCGGGCGACGTGAGCACGGCGCAGATCCGCCCCATGGTGGAGCGGCTCTTCGGCGGGATCGCGCGCGGGCCGGCCGTGGAGCGCCCGCGCATCCCGGTGCCGCAGATCGCGCAGACGCGCTACATCACCAAAGAAGACCGCGTCACGCTTCCGCAGGTGAGCGTCATCTGGCGCGGCGTGCCCCGCGGCCACGCGGACGAGGCGGCGCTGGACGTGGCCGCCGCGCTGCTGACGGACGGCAAGAGCGCGCGGCTGTACAAGCGCCTGGTGTACGACCAGCAGGTGGCGTCGCAGACCAGCTCCTTCAACAACGCCAACCTCCTCTCCGGCGACTTCTGGGTCACCGTGCGCGGCAAGCAGGGGACGCAGCTGGACTCGATGGAGGCGGCGGTCACGGAGGAGGTCAACCGCCTGGCGCAGGCCCCGCCCGCGGCCGACGAGGTGCAGCGCGTGGTGAACCAGATCGTCACCGGCTTCGTGTCGTCGCTGGAGACGGTGGCGGGGAAGGCGGACCAGCTCAACAGCTACCAGTACTACTTCGGCGATCCGGGCTACGTGGGCCGCGACCTCGCCCGCTACCGCGCCGTCACCCCGGCCGACGTGCAGCGCGTGACGCGGCAGTACCTCACGGGGAAGAACCGGATCGTGATCAGCTTCGTCCCCACCGGGAAGACGGAGCTTGCCGCCAAGGAGACCGACTGATGAGACGCACCGCAGCCCTCGTAGCGGCTCTCGTCGCCGCCCTTCCCGCCGCGGCGCAGACGCCGTTCCCCACCACGCCGCCGCGTCCCGGCCCCGTGGCCGCGCTCGCGCCCCCCACGCCGGTGGTGCGCAAGCTGGCCAACGGGCTCACCGTGATGTACGTGCGGCGCACCGAGGTGCCGGCCGTCAACGCCACCCTGGTGGTGCGCGGCGCAGGCAACACGGACGACCCGGCGGACCTTCCCGGCCTCGCCTCCTTCACCGCGGCTATGCTGGACGAAGGCGCCGCCGGCCGCAACGCCCTGCAGCTCGCCGACGCGCTGGAGACGCTGGGCGCCAGCCTGAACGCGTCGTCCGGGTGGGACGCGACGCAGGTGAACCTGTACGCCCTGCGCGACAACTTTCCGCAGGCGCTGCGGCTGATGGGCGACATCGTGGCCCGCCCCGACTTCCCGGAGCGCGAGGTGGGCCGCCTGCGCGAGGAGCGTCTGGTGGCGCTCTCGCGCAACCGCGACGAGGCGGGCGCCATCGCCAACAACGCGTTCCCGGCGCTGGTGTACGGCGCGCAGCACCCGTACGGCCGCTTCGCCACCACCGAGGCCACCCGCCGGCTGGACCGCGCGCGGGTGCAGGGCTTCCACGGCGGCCGCTACCGCCCCGAGAACTCCACGCTGATCCTGGTGGGCGACGTGAACCCCGACGCGCTGCAGCCGGTGGTGCAGAGCGCGCTGGGCGCCTGGCGCGCATCGGGCGCGGCGTCGGCCCCGGCGGCGGCGCTGCCGACTCCGACCATCGCCCGCTCGGTGGTGTACCTGGTGGACAAGCCGGGCGCCGCGCAGTCCGAGATCCGCATCGGCCACCCGGGCGTGTCGCGCAACAGCCCGGACTACTACGCGCTGCAGGTGCTGAACACCATCGTGGGCGGCGCCTTCACCAGCCGCCTCAACCAGAACCTGCGCGAGACGCACGGCTGGTCGTACGGCGCTCGGTCCGGCTACCAGATGCGCCAGGCGGCGGGCCCCTTCACCGCGCAGGCGGCGGTGGTGACGGCCAAGACGGACAGCGCGGTGGTGGAGTTCATGCGCGAGCTGGGCCGCATCCGCACCGAGGCGGTGAGCGCCGAGGAGCTGGACAAGGCGAAGCGCTACCTGGCGCTCGGCTTCCCGCAGACGGTGGAGACGAACCCGCAGGTGGCCGGGCAGCTCGCCAACCTGGTGACGTACGGCATCGAGCCGTCGTTCCTGAGCACCTACGTGCAGCGCATGATGGCCGTCACGGCCGATGACGTGCGCCGCGTGGCCAACCAGTACGTGCGGCCGGGCAACGCCGTGATCGTCGTCGTCGGCGACCGGTCGGTGGTGGAGGCCGGCCTCCGCGCCGTCAACGTCGCGCCCATCGAGATCCGCGACGTGACGGAGTTCACGAAGTAAGCTCGCTCTTTCCGGTGGAGTGACATGGAGGGGCCCGGCAAGCCCGGGCCCCTCTCTACTTGCATCGTAATGTCCTCACGCGGAGGCGCGGAGACGCGGAAGAGAACAACGGAGAAAAGAGAGGCACACGAGCGCCCCTTTTCTGTTTTCCTCTCTGCGTCTCCGCGTCTCCGCGTGAGGCCGCTGTTCGGGGCCCGGCTCCTGCATCCCAGCGACGCTCCACGCACGAGACCCTCACGGAGCATCGATGAGCACAGACGCACCCGCCTGGCCCCCGCGAAGCGCGGCGGAGTTCCCGCGCCTCGCCAGCCTTCCCGCGTACGTCTTCGCGCAGATCAACGCGGAGAAGATGGAGCGCATCGCCGCCGGCGAGGACGTGATCGACCTGGGGATGGGGAACCCCGACATCGGCACGCCGCGGCACATCGTGGACGAGATGGTGGCGCACGCCGCCGACCACAAGCACCACCGATACAGCGCCTCGCGCGGCATCTACGGACTGCGCGACGCCATGGCCGAACACTACGCCCGCCGCTACGACGTGGAGTTGGACTCGGAGAGCGAGGTGGTGGTCACCATCGGCGCCAAGGAGGGGATCGCGCACCTGATGCTCGCCATCCTGGAGGCGGGCGACACGGTGATCGTCCCCTCGCCGGCGTACCCCATCCACAGCTACTCCGTCGTCTTCGCGGGCGGCCGCGTGCACAGCATCCCGCTGGTGGGCGACGACGAGGGGAAGGTGGAGGGCGGCGCGCTCCTGGCCGCCGTGGAGCAGGCGTGCGCATCCACCTGGCCCCGGCCCAAGGCGCTCCTCCTCTCGTTTCCCAACAACCCCACCACGCTCTCCGCGGACCCCGCGTTCTTCGAGCGCGCGGTGGAGGTGTGCCGGCGCGAGCGGCTCCTGCTGATCCACGACTTCGCCTACGCCGACTTCTCCTTCACCGGCAGCCCGCCGAGCATCCTGCAGGTGCCGGGCGCAAAGGAGATCGCGGTGGAGTTCTTTTCGATGTCGAAGTCGTACGGCATGGCGGGGTGGCGCGTCGGCTTCTGCGTGGGGAACCGTGCGATGGTGGGCGCGCTCACCAAGATCAAGAGCTACCTGGACTACGGGATCTTTCAGCCGATCCAGATCGCCGCGGCGCACGCGCTCCGCTCGCAGCAGGAGTGTGTGTCCGAGCTCCGCGACACCTACCGCCGCCGCGCGGAGGCGCTGACCGGGGCGCTGAACGCCGGCGGCTGGCCCGTGCCGCCCCCGCAGGCCACCATGTTCGTGTGGGCGCCGATCCCCGGCCCGTTCGTGGCGATGGGCTCCATCGAGTTCGCGCGCTTCCTCCTGCGCGAGGCAGGCGTCGTCGTCTCCCCCGGCCTCGGCTTCGGCGCGGAGGGCGAGGGCCACGTCCGCTTCGCCCTGATCGCCGACGAGGACCGCCTGCGCGAAGCCGGCGAGCGCGTTGGCCGCGCGCTCCAGAAGGGACCATAATCCCCATAATCTCACGCGGAGACGCAGAGACGCGGAAGAGAACTCCGCGCCTCACCTCTGCGTCCTCCGCGCCTCCGCGTGAGCCCTGCAGTTGCTGTCGTCCTCCTCTGAGCCAGGAGCCGGAGCGCGTTCGTACCGCGGGAAGCCCCGGAAGTGAGCCCCCTCCGCGCGCTATGACCGCTGCGGAGCGGAAACCGGCAAACGTGTACGGCGGCAACGTTTGCGTGCATCCGGCAAATCCGTACTTTTGCCGCCTGCACAGTTGCGCAAACGTGGTGCAGCCACTACACTAGAGCGCCGACCCCCGGGCGCGCCCAGTCCCACCAAGCGCCGGGCTCCAGCACAGTATTCTCCAAAACTCTCGTTTCCCCGGAACCACGCGCCCCGGCTGCCCCTTCGCGGCCGTCGTGGTCCCCTCCGTGGAATTATCCCGTTCCCGTCGCGCGACCCCCACCGGAGTACCCCCATGAAGCTGAACCTCTTCCGCATCCGTCCGGCATTCGCCCTGGCCGCGCTCGCCCTGGTGGCCGCTTGCCAGGACGTGGTGCAGCCCAAGCAGGCAAATCCCGGCGATCCGTTCGCGGGGCTCAAGGCGGGGCTGCACCCGGTGCTGGTGGTGACCGAGGCCGGCCCCGTCACCACGTACGCGGAGGTCCGCCTCCGCCGCGTGCAGACCAGCGCCTCCATCGCCAGCTTCCAGGCCCAGCTCGCCTACGACACGGCGCAGCTCTCCGTGCTCGGGGCCGACTTCCCCGCCGGGGTGGACGGCGCCTGGCACGAGGTTTCGCCCGGGCAGGTGCGCTTCGCCGGCGCCGCCGCGGGCGGGCTGGACGACGTGACGATGGCCACGCTCCGCTTCGCGTCCAGGAAGCCGGCGGGGCAGCGCACCTTCAGCCTGGACTTCCAGGAGCTGGTGGGCGCCAACGACTTCAGCGACCTCGCTCCCATGGTCGCGGCCGGTGCGCCGCTGATCGTTTCCGCCTACCCCGCCCGGTAAATCCCTCCGCCGGTTTCTTTCGACAGGATATAGAACGATGATGCGTCGCTTTTCACTCAAGGCGGCCGTGCTGGCCGGGGTGCTGCTGCTGGGCGCCCTGATCCCCGCACTGGCCCAGCAGCGTGACCCCGGCCTGGTGGGTGACGTCAATGGCGACGGCCGAATCACATCGGCCGACGCCCTTGCCGTTTATGCCTACCTGGCGGGGCGGCCGATCCCGGCCAGCTTCGACGTTCCGGGCCGCGGCGACGCGGACGGCGACGGGCAGATCACCCGCGCGGACGCGGAGCTGATCATGCGCGTGGCGGTG
>DASVTZ010000072.1 GCA_036387335.1 Longimicrobium sp. | reverse complement strand
CCCCACCCGCGGGGGAGGGGCGGTTGCGTGCATTCGTGCCCGGGTGCGCGGGGTGGTGCCGGGGCGGGCACGGGCAGCCACGTGGGGCGGCCCCTACGGGGTGGGGGCCCGTGGACGCGGGGTTTGGTGTGGCGGCGAGGGAGGGCAGACACGCAGGTCTGCCCCTACCGGGTGTCGGTTCATGGGGCGAGCGTTGGGGTAGGCCGCCCCTCCCCCAGGTTGTTTTGGGGGAGGGGCCGCGAGGAACGAGCGGGGGAGGGGGCCCGCGGTCTCCTACCCCACCGCCCCCAGGTTCCGCCGCAGCAGGGCGTCCGGGTCGGGGTCGCGGCCCATGAACTCGCGAAAGAGCTCGGCGGGGTCGGTGTCGTCGCCCCGGGAGAGGACGGATCGGACGAAGGCGCTCCCCGCCTCGCGGCTGAAGAGGCCCTCGCGCTCGAAGCGGGAGAAGGCGTCGGCGTCCAGCACCTCGCTCCACAGGTAGCTGTAGTAGCCGGCCGCGTAGCCGCCCGCGAAGATGTGGGTGAAGCCCGCGACGAAATGGTCGTTCGCGAAGTCGGGGCGCGGGTGGAAGCGCGCCAGCACCTCGCGCGATCGGGCGATGGGGTCGCCGCCGTGCACCGGGTCGAAGCGGACGTGGAGGTCCAGGTCCAGCGTGCCGAAGGAGAGCTGCCGCATCTGGAACGAAGCGGCCATGAAGGTGCGCGCCGCCTTCATCTTGGCGAACAGCTCGTCCGGGATCGGCTCACCCGTCTGCCAGTGGCGGGCGAAGAGCTCCAGAGCGGGGCGCTCCCACGTCCAGTTCTCCATGATCTGCGAGGGGAGCTCCACCCAGTCGGTGGGCACGCGCGTCCCGCCCAGCTCGCGCACCTCCACGCGTGAGAGGAGGTGGTGCAGGAGGTGGCCGAACTCGTGGAACACCGTCTCCACCTCGCGGTGGGTGAGGAGCGCGGGGCGGTCACCCTCGGGGGGGCTCATGTTCCCCACGATCATCGCCAGGTGCTCGTCCCACCCGCCGCCGGGGCGCGGGCCGCCGAGCACGACGCCGTTCATCCAGGCGCCGCCGCGCTTGCTCTCGCGCGGGTGCCAGTCGGTGTAGAAGCCGCCCAGCCGCAAGCCGCTCTCGTCGAAGGCGTCGTAGTACTTCACCTCGGGGTGCCACACCTCCTCCACCCGCCGTTCCTTCACCGTGACGCCGAAGAGGCGGCGCGCCAGCTCGAAGAGGCCGTCCTGCACGCGGTCCATGGGGAAGTACGGGCGCACCTCCTCCGCATCCAGGTCGAAGCGAGCGCGCCGCATCTGCTCGGTGGCGAAGGCGACGTCCCACGGCTGCAGGGGGTCGAGGCCCAGCTCGTCGCGCGCGAACTCCTCGAGCGCCGCGATCTCGCGCTCCCAGAAGGGGCGGGTGCGCGCGGTGAGGTCCTCTTCGAAGGCCATGGCGCGCTCGCCGCTGCGGGCCATCGCCTCTTCCAGCTCGTAGTCCGCCCAGTCGCGGAAGCCCAGGAGCTGCGCCAGCTCGCGACGCAGCGCCAGGATGCGCCCAACCAGCGGACGGTTGTCGTACGGCGCATCGGCAGCGCGGTTGCTGTACGCCTGGTGGATCCGCTGGCGCAGGTCGCGCCGCTCCGCGTACTGCAGAAAGGGCTGCACCGACGGCTGGTGCAGCGTGAAGCGCCACCCCTCCACCCCGCGCGCCTGGGCCGCTGCGCGCGCCTGCGTCAGCGCGGACTCCGGGAGCCCCGCCAGCTCCGCCTGGTCGTTCAGCACCATCTCCCACGCGTTGGTGGAGTCGAGCACGTGGTTGGAGAACTCGGTCTGGAGGCGCGAGAGCTCCACGCGCAGCGCCTCCACGCGCTCCTTCTCCGCCGGCCCCAGGTCCGCGCCGGCGCGGACGAAGGCGCGCACCGTCTTCTCCAGGTGCCGGCGGCGCACGCGGTCGAGAGTTGCCACCTCGGGCGACTCCGCGGCGGCCTTGACCGCGCGCCACAGCTCGCCGTTGAGGGCGATGCGGGCGAAAAAGGCGGAAAACTCGGGAAGTACGGTGTCGTACGCCTCCCGGATCTCGGGCGTGTTCATCAGCCCCACCAGCACGGACGCGGGGCGGATGGCGCGCGAAAGCCGCTCGGTGATCTCCTCCAGCCGCCCGACGGTGTTGGTGTACGTCCGCTCGCCCGGGGCGGCCACCAGCGCGGCCAGCTCCGCCTCCGCGCGGGCCAGCGCGGCCCGTATGCCGGGGCCCACGTGCTCCGCCCGGATGCGGTGGAAGGGGATGGGGAGCGGTTCGTCCTGCAGGAGGGGGTTGGTCTCGGGCGTGGTGCTCATCGGCCTCGTACGGCGTTCTCGGGTAGGTTGCGTGTGCCGGCCCGACGCACCAGCACGCGCCGCGCCACGAAAACGTTTCCGCGCGTCGGTGGCGCATTGAGGGCGGTATAAAAGCAACTGCATGGCCTCACGCGGAGACGCGGAGGCGCAGAGAGAGAACTGCTTTGCTCTCCCCGCGTCTCCGCGTCTCCGCGTGAGACTGCTGTTTGGGTGCATGAACGAACGAAGGGCCCGGCGCGACTGGCCGGGCCCTTCGGTGTGTCAGATGGAACCGCGGGTCAGGCTGCGCGGCTCAGGCAGACGCCGCTGCCGGGGGTGGGGTTGTTCGCCTCGGCGGCCGGCACGGGGATGGTGACGTCGGGGCCGTACTTCGCATCGTTCTTGTGCCACGCGCCCGTCGGGAAGACGGTCTCGCTGGCGCGCCCGTACTGCCGGATCAGGCGGCGCAGGTCGCCCACACGGTGCCCTCGGCTAAAGAGCCAGAACGCCCGCTCGCGGAAAATCTGGTCCACCCGCCCGGCCGACGTGGCCGGCAGCACGAGCGGCGCCAGCCCCGGAACCGTCGTCCGCGCCGCGTTCAGCGTGGTGAGGTACGCCGTGCTCCCAGCGCGGAGCTGGGCCTCCGCCTCGATCATCCGCGCCTCGATCCCGCCCACGATGGTCACGGGACTGTCGCGCGTCGGCCAGATCATCTGCACGTGGAAGGGCTGCAGCAGGTCGTCGCGGCGGGCGTTGGTCACGCCGATGGCGCGGCACGCCGTGTCGTTGCCCACGCACACCGGCACGCGCGGGTCGCCGGCGGTGGCGAAGTTGAGCCCGTTGCCGCCCTCGTTGTTCCCCACGCTGTAGCGGCGGTCCACGTTGTTGCGCGTGGCGATGACGTTGTAGTTGGACTCCGTCGCCAGCGAGTGGAGGATCTGGTAGCGGAAGCTGGTCGCCACCCCCGCCACCGCCGTCGCCGCGTCGGCCGGGCGGTTGAGGTTCATCAGGATGCGGCCGCGCGTCACCTGCAGCGCGGAGCGCACCCGCACGTCGTTGGCCGTGTTCGCCGACGCCGGGAGGAGGGCCAGCCCCGCCTCGGTGCTGGCCAGGGCGCGCGCGTACGCCTCCTCGGTGGTGATGGGGGCGCCGTACTGCTCGCGACCGTCCACCACCGTGCTGAAGATGAGCCCGCTGCACAGGTGCTCGGCCAGCAGGTTGACGGTGTACGCCTGCACGAAGTGCATCTCCGCCACCTGCCACCCCGGCGCGCCGGGATTGAACTCCGCCAGCAGCGCCACCGCCTGCTCCGCGCTCAGCCGCGCCCGGTTCAGGGTGCGGCTGCTCGCCGTCAGGAAGTTGTTCTCCGGCGTGATCACCCGCTGGTCGATCTCCTGCCGCGCGATGAACGAGTCGCCGTTGATCCACTCGTCGGCGAAGAGGCCGCCCAGCAGGAAGAGGTTGTCGGTGACGTCGCCGCCGCCGCTGGTGGCGGTGCCCAGCCGTGCCAGGGCGCCCACGCGCACCGCCTCAGCCCCCGCCGCCGACTGCACGTCGGAGGGGTCGATGATGTCCGGGTCGTTCACGGTAAGGAGCTCCGAGTCGCACCCGGCGATTCCGGCCGCCATCACCACGCAGGCCGCCAGCCGGGCCGCGCCGCGCAGCCACGCGCGGCCGGACCCGGTCCTTGATTTCATCCGATTCGTCATCCTAGAAGCCGAGGTTCAGGCGGAAGGTGAAGTAGGTGGGCGGAGCGAAGGCCTGGAACGACGAGGGCGCGTCGGCCGTGCTGCCGAACGCCTCCGGGTCGACGCCCGAGTACCTGGTCCACAGGATCCCCACGTTGCGCGCGGCCAGCGTGGCCGTCACGTCGCGGCTGTGGAGGAAGCGCGAGGCCCAGCGGTCCGGCGCGCTGAAGCTGAGCGAGAGCTCGCGCAGGCGCACGAAGTCGCCCGGCTCAAAGAAGCCGGCCACCGTGCGGCTGGGGTGCTGCCGCACCGCCACGGTGCGCGCCTGGTCCGCCAGTGGCGCGTTGCGGTCCACCAGGCTCTCGCAATTGTTGCGGCTGGCGCAGCGGATGCGCTCCGTGTTGTTGTACACCAGGTGCCCGCCCTTGTAGTCCACCAGCGCGGAAAGGCGCAGGCGGTTCCACAGCTCGAAGCCGTTGGTGACGGAGAGCTCCCTGCGCGGCGACGAGTAGCCGTGGAACTCGGCGGTGTCGCCCACCACGATCTCGCTGAGCGTGGGGTTGTCGTTGTACTCGATGATCCCGTCGCCGTCCTTGTCTTCGTAGCTCTTCAGCGGACGCGACCACCAGCCGTTGAGCGGGTAGCCCTCGGCCTGCCGCAGCGTGCTGCTGCTGATGATGGTGGGCACCCCGCCCAACGTGATCAGCTCGTTGCTGTTGGTGGTGCCGTTCAGCGTCAGGTCCCAGTTGAAGGCGGAGGCCTGCACGATGCGCGCGTTGACCAGCGCCTCCCACCCCCAGTTGCGCACCTCGCCCAGGTTCTCGAAGCGCACCGTGAGGCCGGTGCCCAGCGACGGCGGCAGCACGCGCTCGATCAGCGCGTCCCTGGACGACTTGTCGTAGTACGTCAGCTCGGTGGAGATGCGCTCGTTCCAGAAGCGGCCGTCGATCCCCAGCTCCAGCTCGGTGGAGCGCTCCGGCTTGAGGTCGGAGTTGCCGATGGCGCTGAACACCACGCCAGGCACCTCGCCGCTCTCGCCCAGCGCGCGCGTGGCCGAGAAGTACGGCGCCGCGTCGGTGGTGCCGGGCTGCACGCCGGACGCGCCGTACGCCGCCCGCAGCCGCAGCTGGCCCAGGAAGGTGGGCGTGGGGAAGAACGGCTCGTCGGATACGACCCACGACGCCGAGAGCTTGGGGTAGTACACGCGCTCGAAGTCCGCGCCGAACGCGCTGTTGCGGTCCGAGCGCAGGCCGCCCGTCACGAAGAGCCGGTCGTTGAGCGAAAGGCGCTGCTCCACGTAGCCGCCCAGCGTGCGGCTCTCGTTGTTCGACTCGTCGGCCGCCTTGATGGCACCCGCCGTCACCGTGGTGGCTCCCGGCGGAAGCTGGGTGCCGCTGGCGCCGTTGCGGTCGAAGATGTTGCGGTAGAACTGCACGCCCAGCGTCGTCTGCGACTCGATCCGGTCGCTGAACCGCCGCGTGGCCGTGCCCGCGCCGTCCAGCGTGTACAAAAAGAAGTTGGTGCGGTTGTCTACCTTGAAGCCCTGCCGGTCCGTGGTGCTGGGGCACTCGGCCAGGCGGCAGAGCTGCGTGTCCGTGCGGTTGGTGTAGTCCAGCCCCGCGTTGCCGCGCAGCGCCAGCCACCCCTGCGGGCGCCAGTTGCCGTTCACCGAGCCGATCAGCCGCTCGATGGACTGGTTGGTCACCGCCTGGTAGATGGTGCGCGGCGTGAACTCGCGCCATCCGAACAGCGTGTCGCCCGCGGCGTTGGTGTTGTAGCGGAAGCCGGGCCCGCCGTAGATGTTGGCCGCGATCCCCGGCGTGCCGCTGTCGTCGCTGCGCGGCAGCCGCAGGTCCTGCGACGTGTACCCCGCGTTCACCGCTACGTCCGCGTTGTGCGGCAGGGTGAAGTTGAGGTTGGCGCGCGTGGTGACGCGGGTGAGCCGGTTGGGGCTCTCCTGCTCGGGGAGGAGCGACAGGCCGCGCGAGGCCAGGTATCGGCGCTCGAACCGCGGCACCTGCGTCACGCCATCCTCGTCTTCCCACTCGCCGTGAAGGAAGAAGCGCACCGCCTCGCTCCCGCCGCGAAGCTGCAGCCCGTGCTGCTGCCGGTAGCCCGCGCCAAAGGGGGTGCTCTCGCGGTCCTTGGTGGGGTTGTATACGGTGACGCTGTCCTGCGTGCACGCGCCGCTGGCAACCTGGCTGAGGAAGCACTGCACGCCATTGGTGGGCGTGGAGGTGGCCCGCCACCCGTAGTACGCGTTCGGGTAGTCGTTGCGGTCGCGGATCGCCGTCTGCTCCGTGTAGTAGCTCCACTGCGTGCGCCCTGCCACCCCGCGCTTGGTGGTGATGACGATCACCCCGTTGGCCGCGTCGGTGCCGTACAGCGTCGCCGCCGACGGACCGCGCACGATCTCCATTGACTGGATCTCTTCCGGGTTCAGGTCGCCGATGCGGCTGGGCAGCGTGCCGCCGACGCTCACCGTGCTGGAGCCGGTGGAGCCCTCCACGCGCACGCCGTCGATCACGTAGATCGGGTTGTTGGTGAGCGAGAGCGAGCTGGTGCCGCGGATGCGCACGCGCACGCCGGCGCCCGTCTGCGTGCCCGGCGTCACGGTAACGCCCGGGGCCCGGGCCGTCAGCAGGTCGCCCACGTTGCTCACCGCGGAAGTCCTCACCAGCTCGGCGGCGGGCACCTCGGCGATGGCGTTGCCCACCTCGGTGCGGCGCTGCTCGCCGGTGGCGGTCACCACCACGGGGGCCAGCGAGATGGCGGAGGGCTGCAGCGCGAAGTCCAGCGTCGCCGGCTCGCCGGGAACCACCGTCACCTGCTGGCTGCGCTCGGAGTAGCCGATCACCAGCACGCGCACGCTGGCCGCGCCGGGCGCGACCCCGCGGAGCGTGTAGCGCCCCTCGGCGTTGGTGAGCGCCATCTGGTTGCTCCCCACCACGCGCACCTGCGCCGAGGGCACCGGCTGGCTGGTGCGGGCGTCGGTCACGCGGCCGGTGATGGTGCCCTGCTGCGCCGCCGCCGCGCCCGCGCCCAGCACGCAGAACAGCGACGCGACCGCGCACGCGCGGAGAAAACGAGCGATTCTCATGCTGAAACACCTCCTTGGGGAGTGCTGAGCCGGCCGGGGCCCACCAGGGGCCTGCGAGGGGTGCCGTTCCGGCGGGGTGGGACGATCCGCGGTCCAGGGGGGGACCCGCCGGGCGGCGGGGAGCCATCGGTGTGAGGGGCGCTGTTCAAACGTTTCCAGCCACGCCCGCGCGGAGCATAGACGCCGTTCGGGCGGGGCGCAAGAGTCTTCACCTCATGGCGTCTGCGCGCGGCGGGCGAGGGAAAGGACGCGCCCGTGCGGCGCGGCGCCGAAGCGGCCATCGCGGATAGCTTCGCCGCCGTTGACGAAGACGTGCACCATCCCCTCGGCCAGCCGGTGCGGGTCGCTGAAGGTGGCGGGATCGTTTACGCGCGCCAGGTCGAACACCACCACGTCCGCCACGGCGCCCTCGCGCAGCACGCCGCGGTCGGGGATGCGGAAGACGGTGGCGGGGAGCGAGGTCATGCTGCGCACGGCCGACGCCAGGTCGATCACCCCGCGCTCCACCACGTACTCGCGGATCTTGCGCGGGTAGGTGCCGTACGAGCGCGGGTGCGGCACCCCCTCGCCCATCGGCACCAGGTCGCCGTCGGAGGATGTCATCATCCACGGCTGCCGCATCAGCCGGTCCACGTCCTCGTCCAGCATGTTGAAGGATACGACGCCGGGGTTCCCCTCGCGCAGGAGGGCGAGCACGGCGTCCACCGGCTGCACGCGCCCGCGCTCGGCCACCCACTGCAGCGTTTTTCCCTCGATGGTGGGGTCGGGGCGGTGGCGGCGGAACTGGATGCGATCCGCGCCGCCGCGCCGGTCCAGGCTCTCCAGCAGCTCCGCCCGCAGCCGCGCCCCCTCGGCCGGGTCGCCGATGCGGCGGCGCAGGGCGCTGTCTCCGCCCGCCAGCGCCCAGCGGGGGACGAGCGCGCCGCTCAGTGAGGTGGCGGAGGCGGTGTAGGGGTACTGGTCCGCGAAGACCTCCACCCCCTCGGCGCGCGCCCGGTCGATGCGGCTCACCAGCGCGGCGGAGTAGCCCCACACGCGCGGCCCCAGCGCCTTGAGGTGCGTGGCCACCACGCGCAGCCGCGCCTCGCGCCCGATGCGGATCACCTCGTCCACCGCCGCCACCAGCCCCACGGTGTAGTCCGCCTCGTCGCGGATGTGGCTGCTGTACGCCCCGCCGTACCCCGCCACGATCTTGGAGAGGTCGATCAGCTCCTCCGTCTTCGCGAAGCTCCCCGGCGCGTACCACGGCCCGGTGGAGATGCCGAAGGCGCCCTCCTCCATCCCCGCCCGCACCAGGGCGCGCATCTGCTCCATCTCCGCGGGGGTGGGCGCGCGGTCCGCCATCCCCATCACCCGCTGGCGAACGGAGCCGTGCGGTACCATCTGCGCCACGTTCACCCCGATGCCCGCGGCCTCGAACGCCGCGCGCTGCCGGGCGATGTCCGTCGCCCCGCCGCCGTCCGGGTTCACCAGGACAGTGGTGATCCCCTGCGCCAGGAGCGGGCGTCCGTGGCTGAGCGCGGGGGTGGCGAGCCCCTCGCCGGCGTGGGTGTGCACGTCGATGAAGCCGGGCGCCACGTACAGCCCCGACGCGTCGATCTCGCGCGCCGCCCGCGCCCCCGCCAGGTCTCCGATGGCCGCGATGCGCCCGCCGCGCAGCGCCACGTCCGCGCGGTACCACGGGTTGCCGGTGCCGTCCAGCACGCGGCCGTTGCGGATGATGACGTCGTAGCCGCCCTGCGCGCGCAGCGGCAGCGCGACGGAGGCGAGGAGGATGCCCGCCGCGAGGCCCCGCCGCTGCAGGTTGCTGAGGCGCATTGGCACGGGCTCCGGGGAGTCGCCGGCGCGTCCTTGTGCGTCAGGGGCGCCGGGGTATATTCGCGAGAAAGTTGGATGTTGCTTGATGATGCGGGGCGGCCGGGCGGCGCACAAGTGCCGCGGCGCGGGCTCTCGAAACCGGGATGACGGATGAAGCTGCGAGCGTTGGTCGTTGTCGCCCTGGCCGCGTACGCGCCGGCCGCCGGCGCGCAGGCGGAGCTGGCCCGGCAGGTCGAGATCCGCCGCACCGCGTACGGCGTCCCCCACATCCGCGCGGAGAACTTCCGTGCCGCCGGCTTTGCGCTGGGGTGGGTGCAGATGGAGGACCACGCCCCGCGCATCGTCATGGGGCTGGTGCGCGCGCGCGGCGAGCTGGCCCTCCACTTCGGCGCGGACAGCCTGGACTCGGACTTCGCCTACCGCCCCGTGCACCGCCGCGCCGTGGCCACGCTCCCGCTGCTGGAGCAGGACACGCGCGACATGTACGAGGGCTTCGCCGCCGGCGTGAACCGCTACCTGGAGCTGCACGCGGCGGAGGTGCCGTCGTGGGTGCGCCCCGCCTTCACCGGCGCCGACGTGCACGCGCAGGGGATGGGCAGCCCCGGCACCCCCGGCCTGGGCCGCCTGGTCGACCGCCTGCGCGGCGTCCCGCCCCGCCGCGATGCCGCCGCGCCGGCCGCATCCGAGGACGGCTCCAACGCGTGGGCGCTGGCGCCGAGCCGCACGCGATCCGGCCGCGCCATCCTGCTGCGCAACCCGCACCTCGCCTGGTCCGCCGGCTATTACGAGGCGCACGTGACCGTTCCCGGCGCCATGGACTTCTACGGCGACTTCCGGCTGGGCGGCCCCATCGTGCTGGTGGGCGGCTTCAACCCGTACCTGGGCTGGGCCACCACCAACAACGCCCCCGACCTGGAGGAGGTCTACGCCCTGGACGTGGACCCCGCCCGCCCCGACCACTACCTCTTCGACGGCGCCTCGGTCCCCCTGCGCCGCATCGAGGAGACGATCGACTTCCGCAACGGCCCCGGCATCGGCCGCGAGACGCGCGACACCTGGAGCTCGCCGCTGGGCCCGGTCGTCCATCGCGGCGGGGGCAAGGTGTACGTCCTGCGCGCGGCGGGGGAGGACGAGTTCCGCGGCGGCGAGCAGTTCCTGAAGATGATGCGTGCACGAAATCGGACGGAGTGGACGAACGCGATGAAGATGCGCGCGCGTGTCACCTCCAACCTGACCTACGCGGACCGCGACGGGAACATCTTCTACGTGTGGAACGCCACCCTCCCCTCCCTTCCGCACCCCTCCGGCGGCGACACGGCCGCGGTGCCCGCGTCGCGCAGCTCCGAGGTCTGGACCAAGGTGGTTCCCTTCGACTCGCTGCCGCAGGTGCTCAACCCGCGCGGCGGCTACGTGCACAACGAGAACGATCCGCCGTACCTCACCAACCTCTACGAGCCGCTGCCACGAAGCCGCTACCCCGCCAACTTTCCGGACGTGGAGCTGCGGCTGCGCAGCCAGCACTCGCTGGAGCTCCTCCACAACACGCGCAAGGTGACGCTGGAAGACGTGATCCGCATGAAGCACAGCATGCGGATGATCCTGGCCGACCGCGTCAAGGAAGACCTGGTGAAGGCCGTGCGCGCCACCGCGCCCACAGGCGAGCTGGCGGACGCCGTCGCGGTGCTGGAGCGGTGGGACAACACGGTGGCGGCGGAGAGCCGGGGCGGGCTCCTCTTCGAGACCTGGTGGTGGCGCTACGTGAGGACGGCCCCGCAGGCGCGCCCCACCGCCGCATCCGTGGGCTTCCCCGCGCCCGCCGAGGCGCTCTTCCGGCGCCCCTGGACCGCCGCCGAGCCCATGGCCACCCCGCACGGCCTGGCCGACGGCGCCCGCGCCGTGGAAGCCTTCACCTGGGCCGTGGCGGAGACGAAGCGCAAGTGGGGCGGGGTGGACGTGGAGTGGGGCAGGGTGCACCGCGTGCGCCACGGCTCGGTGGACGTGCCGGTGGGCGGGTGCAGCGGCCTGATGGGGTGCTTCCGCGTGCTGGGCTATCGCGAAGAGGCGGACGGCACGCGCACCGCCGTCACGGGCGACGGGTGGGTGCTGGCGGTGGAGTTCACCACCCCGGTGCGCGCCTACAGCGTGCTGGCGTACGGCCAGAGCAGCCGCCCCGGCTCGCCGCACCTCGACGACCAGGCCGCGATGTTCGCCGCCAACCGCATGAAGCCCGTCGCCTTCACCGACGCCGACATCGAGCGCGCCACCATCCGCCGCTACCGCCCCGGCCTCGAACCCGAGTCGCGCTGAGCATGAAGAGAAACGACCGGGATGTCATACCATTCGTCATCCCGAGTTGTGCAAAGCCCCGTACGGAAGTCTCACGCGGAGGCGCGGAGACGCAGAGAGAAATGCAACTGCATGGCTCACACAGAGACACAGAGCCACAGAGAGAACAGCTCAAGGCTTCCTCTGTGGCTTTTAGTTTTCTCTGTGTTCTCTGTGTGAGGCTTTTGCTGTTGTTTTTCTCCGCGCCTCAGCGCCTCCGCGTGAGAAAAGCCGGTCGGAATGCACACTGAGATCGTCTAAATGGTATCACGCAAAGGCGCAAAGACGCAAAGGAAAGACGTGGAAATCCTTTCTTTGCGCCTTCGCGCCTTCGCGTGAGCCCCCGACGATGCCGCCGCCGCGCTACTGCCTGCGCGCCGCCGATGCATCGCGCGTGGGCCGGAACTCGGACGTCGTGCGGTAGTTCGGCCAGTCGCGCGAGCTGGCGAGCTGCATCCCCAGCCGGTAAAGCACCAGCGCGTCCTGGGCGATTCCCGCGAAGTTCCAGGTCGCCGCGTCGAACTCGTCCGCGGGCTGGTGGTAGCGGTCGCGGGTGTACGCCTGAGCGGACGCCTCGCCCGCTGCGCTGCCGCCGGCCACCAGGTCCTCGCCGCTGTCCACGTACAGCATGGGGACGCCGCGCTTGGCCATGGGGAAGTGGTCGGAGCGGTAGAAGTACCCCGCCTCCGGGCTTCGGTCGCGTGCCACCACCCGCCCGTTCGCGGCCAGCACGCGCTCCAGCCGGTCCTCCAGCTCGCTCTGCCCGTAGCCGATCACCAGCACGTCGCGCGCGGGTCCCGTGGGCGAGAGCGCGTCGATGTTGAAGCCCGCCACCGTGGTCTCCAGCGGATAGACGGGGTTGGCGGCGTAGTACTCGGAGCCGAGCAGCCCCTTCTCCTCCACCGTCCACGCGGCGAATACCACCGACCGCTCCGGCCGCGGCCCGGCGGCGAAGGCGCGCGCCACCTCGATGACCGCCGCGACTCCCGTGGCGTTGTCCACCGCGCCGTTGTAGATGCTGTCGCCGCGCGCATCGGGCCGCCCCACGCCCAGGTGGTCCCAGTGGCCGCCGTACAGGATCGTCTCGTTGGGATGCGTCCTCCCCGCAAGGCGCCCCAGCACGTTGCGCGAGCGGATGTTGGCGCGCCGCACGCCGTAGCTGGCGGAGAAGGTGGCGCCGCTCAGCGTCACCGGCCGGAACTCGCGCGTCTGCGCCCGCCGCTTGAGCGCCTCGAAGTCCTGCCCCGCCGCGCGCATCAGCTCCACCGCCACGTCGCGCTGGATCCACGCCTCCAGCGCCGGGTGCACCGCCGACGGATCGGGGCGCACGATGTCGAACATCGTGTTGGTGTTGCTGTTCTTGACCGTCGCCCAGCCGTACGACGCGGGCGCCGTCTCGTGCACGATCAGCAGCCCGGCGAGCCCCTGCCGCGCGGCCTCCTCGTACTTGTACGTCCAGCGGCCGTAGTACGTCATCGCCTTGCCGCCGAAGTCGCCCTGCCCCGTCTCGAAGTCCGGGTCGTTGATCAGGACGATGCCCACCTTGCCGCGCAGGTTCTCGCCCTTGAAGTCGTCCCAGTTCCGCTCCTTCGCCTGCACCCCGTAGCCCAGGAAGATGAGCGGCGCCTCGCGGATGTCGACGCGGTCCTGGTTGAGCATGGTGGAGCGCACGGCGATCTGTTCCCCCTGCGTCAGGCTCTGCCGCCGTCCGCCCACGGTGATGCTGAGATCCGGCGTGCCCACGATGTTGGACATCAGGAGCGGCACCTCCTGGTACCAGCTCCCGTTGGGCCCGCCGGGCTGCAGGCCGGCGGCCTGGAACTGCTGGGCGATGTACGCCACCGTTTTTTCCTCGCCGGGCGTGGCCGGCCCGCGCCCCAGGAACTCGTCCGACGACAGCGTGCGCACGTGCGCCGCCAGCCGCGCGGGATCGATCGTCACCGAGGCGGCGGTGGTGCCGGTCTGAGCGGCCGGCGCGGTTCCCGGCCCGCCCTCCGGCGCGGCGGTGGCGCAGGCGGCGAGCGCCAGCAGGGGAACGGTGGACCTCAAGAGCTTCATTGCGGACCCTCCTGCAATCACGTGAGAAGTGGCGAACCTGCTGTCCCGGCAGACGAGCAAGATCGCCGCCGCTGGCGCGCGCTGCCAGGACTTGCGCCGCCTCGTGTCCCGGAACAGCTTGCGCCAGAGTGCCCCCGCCCACCTCCGTCCGCAGCCCGCCATGCGTCCCATCGCGCCGCTCCTCATCCTCGCGCTCCTCTCCACCCCCGCCGCCGCGCAGATGGTGGAGGCGCGGGGTGGCGACGTGTACTTCCGTCCCGGCTGCGATCTCCCGGCGCGCCGCCTCACCGCGTCTGGCAGCGACTCGCAGCCGCGCCTCTCGCCGGACGGGCGCCTGGTGGTGTTCGTGCGCGAGGCGCGCCGCGATTCCGTCGAGACGGCACAGGGGCGGGTTCCCGCGTCATCCATCTGGATCGTTCGAACGGGCGGGGGCGGCCTGCGCAAACTGGTCGAGGCGCGCTCCGACACCGCTCCGGAGCGCGCCCTGGCAGCTTTCCAGGCGCCGCAGTTCTCGCCCGACGGCAGGCGGATCTACTTCCTGAGCTCCGCCTGGGCCACCTCGGGCGCCGTCCACTTTGTGGATGTCGCCAGCGGAGCGCGGCGCTTCCTCGTTCCCGGCAACAGCCTGGAGGTGGCGACCACGGGCCGGTACGCGGGCCACCTGCTCGTGGAGCAGCACCGCTACTTCGTGGCCGGCGGCTCGTACGACTGGCTCTGGCTCTTCACGCCGCTCGGCCGCGAAGTGGGCCCTGTCGCCGAAAGCGAAGCCGCAGCGGAAGAGTTCCGCGCGACTTTCCTGCGACGCCCGGGGGCGGAGTGCCCGGCGGACTGAGTGCCGGGAGCGCTGAGTGGCCGGCGTGCAAGCGCGGAGCACTCCTTTCACCCCTTTACACTCAGTCGGTCAGTGTGGTAAACTTGTCGCGGAGCCTGAAGGGACCCCCGGTACATCGGCATCTCCCTTGGGACGTGATGCGGCCCTGCCAACGTGTGTTGGCAGGGCCGCATTGTTTTGGGCTATCGAACCTCCCGTCTTCGTAAACTCGATAGCTGCGCGTGCGTCAAAAGGGCGGGGAAACCCCCACCGGAACGGCGGAGCCCGTGCTTCGGCCGTCGCCCATCCCTCCGACACCGCCGGGTCCCCAGCAGTAGATCCTGGCGTCCGTGCCCACCCCGCACGTCCTGTCGCGGCCGGGGCTCAGCGAGGCGAAGGCCACGGTCCCCGGAACCCGGACGAGCGGGACGCCGTCACCCGCTCGCCAGCAGTACGCGGCGCCGCTTCGGGTCACGCCGCACATGGAGTCGTTCCCGTCCGCGATGGAGGCGAATTCCACCCCCGGCCCGATCTGCGTCGGGGCGGATCGCGAGGAAGGCATGTTCGCGACGTAGTCGACCCACCCGCCCCAGCAGTACACCAGGTTCTGCGCCGTCTGCGCGCAGGTGTGGTCGCCAACCGCGTAGATGGCGCTGAACACGTATCCCGTGGCCGCGCGGGTGGGAACGGCCAATCCCTGGTACCAGGGTTCCGGAGTGCCCAGCTTGCGCCCGGCGTCGCTTCCCCAGCAGTACGCCGCACCCTGGCTGGTGAGCCCGCAGCTATGCCGGTTCCCCGCGGTGATCTCGGCGAACTTGACCCCGCCCTCCACCGGCGTCGGCTGCTTGTTGTACCTCCCCGACATGGGGGAGCCGCTTCCCAGCTCCCCGTAGTCGTTGCTCCCCCAGCAGAACGCGTCGCCGCCAACGGTGACCCCGCAGCTGTGCGTGACGCCGGCCGCGATCCGGGTGAACGTCATCCCCCCCGCCACCCGCTGCGGTGTGTCACGCCGGCTACCCTCGGTTCCCCCGTCGCCGTTCCCCAGCTGGCCAAAGAGGTTCCCGCCCCAGCAGAACGCGCTGCCCGTGGCCGTCAGCCCGCAGGCGTGGAAATACCCCACGTCGATCGCCACGAACTTTTCCTCGGTGCTCACCCGCGTGGGCACGTCGCCGGAAAGGCGCGTTCCGTCGGAGAGCATCGTTCCGCCGCGCTCGCCCCAGCAGAACACGTCGCCCCCGCGCACCAGCCCGCAAGTCAGCGCACCTCCGGACCGCACCTGTACGTACGTGCCCGCGCCGGCCACGTTCACCTCCACGGTCGTGGAGAGAGTCGCGTTTCCGGCGAACGTCGGCACCGTCGCCGTAGCGGTGCTGCTGCCGGCCGCCAGCCCCGTCGCGCCTCCCGCCGGGGTGATGGAGAGGACCCCCGGAGCCGACGACCGCCACGTGACGACCGCGTCCGCCACCGGCCAGCGGAGCCCGTCGTACGCGACTACGGACATCTCGGCCGTGTCGCCCACGTACATCCCCAGCCGTCCGGGCACCACCGCCAGCCCGGTCACAACCTGGCGTACCACCAGGGGTATGGTGTCGGCGATGCGGGTGCCGTCCAGGTAGGCGGACTCGGCGATCACCTTCGCCTTTCCGTTCCGTTTCACCGAAACCGTACCCGACGGATCGATGGTCGCGATCGGCTCTCCCTGTATGCTCCACACGATCTGGGCGTTCGGCACGACGTTCCCCCGGATGTCGCGCACCACCGCTCGAAGCTGGGCGTGGGAGTTTATGACGACGAAATGAAGGCTGTCCAGGTCGATCTTCACCGGCCGGTTCGCGGAGCGCGGCGTGGGGCCGGGCACCGGCGGAACGACCTCACTCGATCCAGAGGGACTGTCACACCCCGAGGCCAGAGCGAGCGCTACAATGAAAGGGGCATATGGATGGAACTTCACGGCGTGTCCCTGGTGGTCGAGCGGAAGGGTAGTACGGGGATGCGGAGTGCCAGGAGCATACTACAAAGTTGCTCCGCACGCAACATATGTTTCGATGGCTGCGACTTGCGGCCGCGGCGCCCGCTAGGGGATGTGCGCCCCGTCCCACCAGCGTGACAGCCGGTCGCATGGCATGGCGGGGATGGCGAGGCCGGCGTGCTCGTAGTGGGAGGTGTCGTTGAAGAGGGTCAGGCGCGCGCGCGTGGTGCCGCGGAAGTCCACGATGTTGAGCGCGGCCGGGCTCTGGTCCAGGTTGTCGCGGTAGCGGCGCGGGTCGAAGCCCAGCAGCGAGCTGAGCAGCAGTCGGATCGTCGCCTTGTGCGACACCACCAGGATCGTCTCGCCGGGGTGCGCGCGCACCAGCTCCAGCATGGCGGGAAGCGCGCGCGCCGTTACGTCCAGCCCGGTCTCGCCTCCCTGCGGGGCAAAGGTGTACGGGTCCGCCTCCCAGCCGGCGAGCTCGTCGGGGAAGCGCGCCTCCACCTCGTCGCGCGTCATCTCCTCCCAGCGGCCGTGCGAGATCTCGCGCAGCCGCGCATCGGCCGTCACCGGCAGGCCGTGCGGCGCGGCGGCGATGCGGGCTGTCTCCAGCGCGCGGCTCAGCGGCGATGCGTAGACGGCCGCGATCGGCTCGCCGCCCAGGCGCAGCGCCAGCCGCCGCGCCTGCTCGCGCCCCTCGTCAGAGAGAGGGACCTCGATGGAGCCGGCGAAGCGGTTCTCGGCGCTCAGCACCGTGGCGCCGTGTCGGACCAGGAAGACGCGCGTGGTGGTGGATGCCATTGGGCTCTCGGGTGAGCACGAGCGTGCGGTGACCGCTCGGGGACGCGGCAACTCGGATGCCCGTCCAACGACCGCGGCCCGCACCCCGTCGAGCGGGTGCGGGCCGTGGATGCGTTCGACGTGCGCTCAGCGGCGGCTGGGGCTGCCGTTGCTCGATGCCACGTTCAGGATCGGGGTGACGATCGCCTCGTCCACGCACATCGGCGTCAGGACGGGGGCCGGCATCGAGGGCAGCTCGCAGAACTCGAAGCAGTTGCCGTTGCCGTCGCACACCAGGATCTCGGCGGGGCCCGCCGCGTCGCCGCCCGTCATGGAGAGCAGGTGGAACTGGCCGGTCAGCCCCACTGGGAGCCCGAGGCGAAAGGTGCCGTCCGCCCCGGTGCGCGCCTGCACCACCGGGGTCCGGTCGCTTCCCGGGCGGTAGACGCCGACCTGGACGTCGCTCAGCACCGCCTTGGCGTCCTTGGACACCAGGCGCAGACTCAGCGTGCGCCCGGCGAGCGCGGTCCACTGGTCGCCGTGGCGCACGACGCCGGTGGAGCGCAGCAGGTCGCACTCGCGCGTGTCGAACACCGTGCCGCCGCTCGCCAGCACGTCGCACGGCGAGCCGGATACGGGGCCGCTGACCGTGCGGTTGTTCGCGCCGCCCTGGGCTGCCGCGGTTCCGGCGACGAGGGTCATCAGGGCGGCCAGCAGAACGAGGCGACTGCTCCTGCGTATGTCGTGGCTCATCGTCATCTCTCCGGGGATGGTGTCGTGCTGCACGCGGCGGAGGGCACTGCCAGAGGCAACTCCGTACGATAAACACGCTTGCGGCGCCGTACAAGAAAACATCAGTCGCCGCCGGTCATCCGCCGGATTTCTGCCCGAACGTGCCTCCCCCTGACCGGCGTCGTGCTACCGCGCGGTGTCGCGGGGCTGCGGGGGCGGCAGGGTGCGCGGGTCGACCGACTCGTCTTCCAGGCGGATGCGGAGCACGCCGTCCTGGCGGCGCAGCAGGCCGGTGTACGAGAGCGCCACCGGAGCGCCCCCCCGGCGCCCGCCCCAGAGGAAGCGCCCCGCCACGACCACCGCGTCCGGCCCCACGGGCTCGAACGACAGGTCGCGCCACTCGAACGACGCCGGCGGCGACCACTGGGGACCGCCGTACCGCGCCGCGATCGAGTCGTACGGCTCGAACTCCTTGCGCCCGTTCCCCAGGAAGTACGCGCCGCTCCGGTCGTAGCGGGCCGAGATCCCCGCGCGGTTGCCGGCGAGCAGGTCGCGCGCGTAGCCATCCATGAAGGCGCGCGCCTCCTCCACCACGCCCGCCTCCGAGGGGGCGCCGGCGGGGGCCGCACCCGCCGCGCAGGCGCCAGCCGCGATCGCCGCCGCGAGGACCAGCACCATCGACCGGCTCCGAATTCGATCCATTGGCAAACCTCGGCTGAGGGTTGAGGCGGGCGCTTCAGCCGCGCACCGCGCCCATCGGCATGGGATGGATCTCGAAGGCGAAGCCCTGGCCGGAGCGGATGGTGGGGTCGCCGTCGGTGAAGTCGAGGACTTCGGCCTCGCTCGCGAACTCCACCACGCCCATTCCGAACGGGCCGCTCGGGTCCGCCACCATGCCGAAGGTGATCACGTTGCCGCGCGCCACCGCATCGTGCCAGTACGCGGCGTGCTCCTGCATCAGCCGCATCTCGGCTTCGGTCATGTCCATCACGAAGGTGGCCCTCGGCGGCAGCAGCTTGCAGAAGAAGTTCATGTCCCGTCGGTGTGAGGTCGTGGATGCCCTGCAGGCGGTCCGCAAAGCTACACGGCGCGCGTGCCCGCCGCATCCGTCAGCGCACGCCCCACTCCCAGATGCCGTAGGCGGTCTTCTTGTCCAGCGGATGGCCCGCCTGCTTGAGCGTGAGCGCGATCTGCCCGCGGTGGTGCGACTCGTGGGAGATCAGGTAGCCCAGGAACGCCGTCACGTGCGGCTTGAAGCCCTTCACCCTGCCGCCGGCCGCGAGGCTCTGCCGCAGCAGCTCGGCGATGGCGGTGGCCGAGCTCTCCAGCGCCGCGCGCAGCCGCAGATGATCGGCCGCGTCCGTCTTTTCCACCTTTTCGAGCCCGGCGAGCAGCTCGGGCGCGGCCTGCTTCAGCCACATCAGCCGCACGTTGTGCACGTGCGCGAACTGCTCGGCCACCGTCCGCCCCTTCGAAGCCGAGACGTCGCCCAGCGCCTCCGCGGGGATGGCGTCGAGGAGGTACAGGTTGATGCGGCTGTGGATCGCCCACGTCTCCAGAAGCTGCTCGTCCATGTGCCGATGCGGGTGAAGGGGGAGAGAAGAGCATCAGACCGCAACGTAAAGGCGAGGGGGCGCGGCGTACAACGGTTTTACGGCCCGGGGTGTGCAGCCGATCGCGCAGCCGCGTATCGTATCCCGAAAAAAACTTCGGGTGTTTCCGCGGCGCGCGTGCTATACTGGGAAAGGTGCAGCCGTATCCCCCGTTTCTGAGGTGGTCGATGAGCGCGAACAAACAGGCGTACACCGAAGCGTTCGAGCGTGCAGTGCACGGAAAGCCGCGCCCCCTCCTGGACAAGGTCCTCGCCGTCTTCACCGAGGACCAGTACACCCGCCAGTCGCGCGAAAAGGGCGAGCGCGACGGGATGGCCGCCCGCGAGTCCGGCGCGCCCTCCGCGGAAGGCTCGTCGCCGGGGATGGAGTCGCCCCCGACGGCGTAGCGACGGCCCGGCTCACGCGAGCCCGCCGCTCCCGTGAGCGCCTCCGAACCCACGTCTCCGCCCTGGCTGCAGGCCCTCCTGCCCCGGGCGGAGCGGACCGGCTACCGCGTTCCGCTCAAGACCCACGTCCACATGCCCGGCCGGGTGGTGGCGGACGTGGCCGGCGTGTTCCTGCGGCTTCCGCGCTGGCGGGGCGCGCCCTTTGTGGACGACCTCGGCAGGAAGGCCGCCGCGATGGTCGAGCTGGACGGGGAGCACCTGATGCCCGAGCTCGCCGTGCTGCGCCTGCTGGAGCGCGACGGCTGGAGCGGCCGCTGGGTGAACACCACCGGCGCGGGCGGCGAAGTGTGGAAGTACCTCACGCACTGGGAAGACGTGCCGCGCGCGGAGCAACGCAACCGCGTGCTGGAGGAAGAGGAGCCGCGGCAGGTCCTCGCCGGGGTCGCGCGGCGGGCGGCGAAGCGCTACGCTGGGTGCTGGGACGTGTACGCGTGGCGCGACGGCCATTTCGCCTTCCTGCAGACGAAGCGCGGCGCGCCCAACGCCAAGTCCGAAGTCGGCGCGGCGCAGGTGGATTGGCTGCACACCGCCCTCCTCTTCGGCGACCCGCGCATCACCGTGGACTCCTTCGCCGTGGTGCACTGGGACTACGCCTGACGCGCCGATGTACACCCTGAAGCCCCTCCGCCGGCCTGGTGGAGGGGCTTCGCCGTTCCTCCGGCACCGCTCGTGCGGTCGCACGCCGGTCGCGAGCGCGCCCGCGCATCGCCGCCGTCCCATCGAGCGCCGGAGACCTAGATGAAGCCGCAGATCGCCATCCTGTTGACCGCCGTCCTCAGCGCGTGCGCCACCGCCGGCCCCGGGAGCGCTGGGGGCAAGGGAATGAGCTTCTTCATCACCAGCGCCGGGCCCGGAAACGGCGCGTCGCTGGGCGGCTTGGCGGGGGCGGACGAGCACTGCCGCAGGCTGGCGGAGGCGGCGGGGACCCTCGGGCGCACGTGGCGCGCGTACCTGAGCACGCAGGCCGCGGGCGGGCAGCCGGCCGTGAACGCGCGCGACCGCATCGGCATCGGCCCATGGCACAACGCGCGCGGCGTGCGGGTGGCCGCCAGCGTCGCCGAGCTGCACGCGGACTCCAACGGCCTCGGCAAGCAGACGTCGCTCAACGAGCGCGGCGAAGTCGTCTCAGGGCGCGGCGACACTCCCAACCGCCACGACATCCTGACCGGCTCGCGGGCGGACGGCACCGCCTTCCCGGCCGGCGAGGACCGCACCTGCGCCAACTGGACGAGCGGCGGCGAAGGGAGCGCCCAGGTCGGCCACCACGACCGCACCGGCGGCGGCGAGGCTCCTACCTCGTGGAACTCCGCGCACCCGTCGCGCGGCTGCAGCCAGGAGAACCTTCGCTCCACCGGCGGCGACGCGCTCTTTTACTGCTTCGGCCTGGCTTCCTGAACGGCGGGTCTCACGCGGAGACGCGGAGGCGCAGAGAGAAACTGCAACTGCAAGCTCACACAGAGACACAGAGCCACAGAGAGAACCGACAAAGGTTTTCTCTGTGGCTTTCTGTTCCTTCTGTGTCCTCTGTGTGAGGCTTTTCTCTGTTGTTCTCCCGCTGCGCCCTAACGTGAGTGGCTCGTGGCGTCAAAAGGTGGCCGCGACGTACGCGAGGTAGGTGAACCAGCCCAGCGCGGGAGCCGATGAAACCAGGAACCGCCTCAACAGCGACGCGTACTCACGCTTCTTATCGAGGTCCTGCTCTTCCTCCATCATCGCTCTGAACTGCGCGATGATCCGCAGCCCGCCACCTACCCGGTCGTAGCCGCGGCCGCTGCGTCGCACCGCCGCCGCCATCCGGGACCAGTACAGGTTCCCAAAGATCACCGGCGGGCCCATGCAGATGACGAACACGACGACCGTCAGCGCCCACATGGGCGGGTCCCAGCGCGAACGCGGATCACGGCCGGGTTACGCGCACCACCGCGGAGCCGTACCCCTGTGGCGGGCACGATTCCGCGATCGGGCCATCCACGTACACCTCCACCGTGTCTCCCACCGCGACGGTGGAGCGGGGAATCGTGCGGAGCTCGCCGGACGCCTGCTTCTGGTAGTAGCGCGTCCGCGCGTCCACCGTCGCGGAGATGCCGCACGACTCGCGCGAGCCCGGCCCGCCACGTACCAGGAGGTTGGATGCCGTCGCGCTGTGGGTGAACGCCTCGACCGGTCCGCGCGCATACGGCGCCCCCGAGGGCCCGCCCAGCGTGGACGCGCGCGCGCACGCCCCGGCGGCGGTGAGCGCGAGCACGGCCAAGACCTTCGAGAGAGGAGCTGTCATCTTCGGCCTCCGGAACGCGAGAAGAGGTAGAGCAGCGCCGCGAGAACGCGCCAGCCGGCGATGGGCTGACACCGCGAGGCGGATCGCGGGCAAGGATAGTCACGCACGCGCCCACCATCCAGTGGAAATCCGCCAGACCCGCGCGCCCCGTGTTTGGAAACGAGCGTTGTAGAATGCGGCGCCCAATGGGTGGGGGTGGGGCACGCACCGATCGCTCGAATCACGAGCCCCGCACATACGTTCTACCCGCGGGGAAACACTTGACTTTCGCGCGGATCGGTGATCTTATTGTCTGCATCCGATTACACCCTCCTAAACATCCGACGCTCTCCATTCCGCGGGAGCGTGGATGCATCCCCACCTCACCCCACCCATTGGAGTACGCACCCCATGAGAGCACGCCTCGCGTTGGTCCTCGCGGCATCGTTCGGCCTGGCGGCATGCCAGGGCGACGAGATCACCCCCACGGACACCAGCAACTCCATGAGCGCCACGGCGCAGGAGAACCTCCTCACGCTCGTCTCGCAGCCGACCCTGAATGCCGGGCAGCGTGACCGTCTGGCCACCATCCGCGGCCGCTCCAGCACCGCCGAGGTGCACGTTACCCGCATGGCGTCGGCGCCGGGGCGCATGCTCCAGCACGGTGCCGCCCTGCGCATCGCCGTGGCGCCGGGCGTTCAGGTGGTGGCCGTCGGGGAGCGCGTGGTGAACCGCGCGGCGGACGACGTCTCGTGGGCGGGCCCCGTGCGCGGCGCCGAGGGCTGGGTCCAGATGGTGTTCATGGAAGGCGGCGTGACCGCCACCGTGCGCGTGGGCAACACGTCGTACGCCGTCGAGCCGATCGGCGGCGGGCTGCACGCCGTCTCGCGCATCGACCAGAGCGGCTTCCCGCAGGAGCATACGGCCGACAACCCGAGCGGCGCGCTGGAGGACTTCGGCGGCAATCCGCTGGCCTCGCGCACGCTGGGGATCGCCCCGGCCGCGACGAGCAGCCTGGCCGCCGCCACCACGATCAACGTCCTGGTGGTGTACACCGCCTCGGCCGCGACCGCGTCGGGCAACATCGCCAGCCAGATCCAGCTCGCGGTGGACGAGACCAACCAGTCGTACGTCAACAGCGGCATCAACATCAACATGGTGGGCGTGAACAGCTCGCAGGTCACGTACAACGAGGCCAACCGCAGCTTCACCCAGCACGTCACGGCGCTCAAGAGCACCACGGACGGCATCATGGACAACGTGCACACGCTGCGCAACACGTACGCGGCGGACATGGTGATGCTGGTAGTGAACGACAGCGAGGCGTGCGGCCAGGCGGCGGGGATCGGCTCCACGGCCTCCACCGCGTTCGCCGTGGCGCACTACACCTGCATCACGGGCTACTACTCGTTCGGCCACGAGCTGGGCCACCTGCAGAGCGCCCGCCACGACCGCTACATGGACGCCACCACCACGCCGTACGCCTACGGCCACGGCTACATTCCGCCGTCCAAGGCCTGGCGCACGGTGATGGCCTACGGCAACAACTGCAACAACTGCACGCGCATCCAGTACTGGTCGAGCCCGCTCAAGACCCACCCGACCACGGGTGAGGTGATGGGGACGGCCGCGTACGAGGACAACGCGCGCGTGCTCAACAACACCGCGGCGACGGTGGCGGCCTTCCGCTAGGCCGCACGGACGGAAGCAGGACGGGGCGGGGCCGCGATCGCGGCCCCGCCCCACTTCTTTTGCGGCACGGATCCCCGCGGCCGATCATGACCCTTGCCTGTGGGCGCCGCGAAAGGTGTATTGGGGATGGAGTCTGCACCCCATGGACCCGTGCCCGGAGGCATCGATGTCCACCCCCCGCCCGCCGCACTCCGCGGCCCTCCCTGCGCTGCTCGCCGCGATCGTCGCCGGGTGCGCCGGCCCCGCTTCGCCGCCTCTCCCCGCGCTCAGCGCCTCCGCCGTGGGAGACACGGCGGGGCTGGTGCAGAGGGGCGAGCACCTGGTGAGGAACGTCTCCGTCTGCGGCCACTGCCACGCGCCCCCGGCCACGAGGAACGCGGATGGGCCGCTCAGCGGCGGAGCCGAGTTCCGCAACTGGCGCCTGGGTACGATTCGCGCCGCCAACCTGACCCCGGACTCCGCCACCGGGATCGGCGCGTGGAGCGACGCCGAGATCGTGCGCGCCATCCGCACCGGCGTGAGCCGCGACGGCCGCCTGCTGGCGCCGGTGATGCCGTACGAGTGGCTGAGCTCCATGTCCGAGCGCGACGCGATGGCCATCGCCCGCTACCTCAAGAGCCAGCCCGCGGTGCGCCACGAGGTCAGGAGCAGCCCCAACCTGGTGTTCCGCGCGGCGCGCGCCGTCATCCTGCACCCCGCGCACCCGCGGCAGGGGATGGCCCCGCGCCCCGGCCCCACCGCGGAGTACGGCGGCTACCTGGCGGACGGCCCGGGGCTGTGCGCGGACTGCCACACACCGCGCGGCGGCATCCAGTCCGCCGCCGACCGGGACCGGCTGTACGCGGGCGACGCGACTCCCCCCGCGGCGTTCCCGGCGAATCCGTCGAACCTCACGCCCGACTCCGCCACGGGAATCGGGCGATGGAGCGAGGGCGACTTCGTGCGCACGCTGCGCACCGGCGTCGACCCCGCGGGCGCCCGGCTGCACCCGTTCATGCCCTGGCGCGAGTACCGCCGCATGAGCGACGACGAGCTCGCCGCGCTCTACCGCTACCTGCGGACGCTGCCCCCCATCCGCAACCCGGTACCGCGGCGAAGCTCCGCGGGTGCGTGACGCGCAGGCTTCAGCGCGCGTCCGGGGAGGAGATGGTGATGCGGAATCCATCGGGGTCCAGGAGCCGGAAGGCGCGCTTCCCGAACGCGTCGAACGGCTCCGTCGCCAGCACGCCGCCGCGCGCCCGGATGCGCGCGGCGACCTCGTCCACGTCCTGGCGGGTGGTGAGCTGAAGCGAGATCCCCTCACCCTTCACCCGCTCCGCCCCGCGCGACCCGTCGTCGCGGGTGAGCAGGAGCTGGACGGCGCCCGCGCGCACCCTCACCGCGAAGAGCCTTCCCTCGCGCCTGAACTCGTGGTCCAGGCTGAACCCCAGCACGTCCACGTACCAGGCCGCGCTCGCCTCGAGGTCGGCGGCGGTCAGCGAGGCCTCCAGGCTCTGCGCCACGAACCCACCCGTCGGGTCTCCCGGCGTGTCCGGGATCGGTCGGTCATCGCTCATTGCGCGGCTGCGTTGTAGGGTGCTCAGCGGATGACGAATAGCTTCGAGATGAACCACACGATCCCTTCGAGGAGCTTGCCCAGCGGACCCAGGATGCGCTTCTGGTGGACCTCCAGCGTGATCTGCGACAGCGCCGCCTCCTCGCGGATCCGCTTGAGGCGGCCCTCCAGCACCTCCACTTCGGCCTGCACCCGCCCCAGCTCGCGCTCCACCTCGATGATGTCGCCCACCCCCGCCGCGCGCTGCAGGTGCTGGCGAAGACGGTCGCGCACCGCCGTCGTGTTCCGCAGCCGGGCCTCCAGGTCGAACACCTGCTCCGTCACGTCCACCGCCGACATCTCCCTCCGCTCCACCTCGGCGAGCGCGGAAAGCGCCGTGAGCGTCGGCTCCAGTGCGGGGGACGGCACGCGCAGCGACATCCGCAGCCGGTGCCCCTCCTCCACCACCGAGCTCGCCACGAACCCGCCGGCGCCGCGGATGATCTCCGCCACGCGAGGGGCGAGCGAGTCGGGCTGATGCGCGGACAGCTCCAGCTCGGCGCGCCTCACCAGGAGCCGCTCCCCTTGCGGCGTCTGCCGCGGCGCGTCGCCCGGGGCGCTCGCGGGGGCCGGCTCCGGCACGGGTGGCGAAGGCGGAACGCTGCTGCTGCATGCCATCGTCGAGAGGAGGATGGCTAAGGCGGCAAGTCTCCAGCGGCTGCGGGGCATGGATGGAGTCCCGGAGGGGGTGGAAAGCGCGGGCGTGGACCCAAGATGATGCGCTCCGCGCGATCGCGACAGGTCATCGGCCGGGTGGACCGGGCGGCGCGGCGTGGTTATAGTTTGCACCTTCCCGAACGCCCAGTGTGCAGATGATGGCAACGCTCCTGGCCGCCGCAATCGTGGCGGCTTCGCCTTTCCAGGAAGATACCCTGCGCGGCACTCCCCGCGTGGCCGACCCGCCGCGCCTGGAATCGGCGCAGATCCGCGTGGACGGCCGGCTGGACGAGGAGGCGTGGTCCACCGCGGCGCTCCTCGGCGACTTCACGCAGTCCCGCCCGGCGGAGGGGTCACCGGCGTCGGAGCGGACGGAGGTGCGCGTGTTCTACACGCCGCGCGACCTCTACATCGGCGTGCGCGCGTACGCCGCCGAGCCGTCGCGCATCCGCTCCACGCTCGCCGAGCGCGACCAGATCACCAGCGACGACCACGTCCGCATCCTGCTGGACACCTTCGCGGACCAGCGCCGCGCCTTCGTCTTCTACGTCAACCCGCTGGGGATCCAGCAGGATGGCATCCTGGCGGAGGGACGCGGGACGGACTTCGCCCCCGACTTCCTCTTCGACTCGCGCGGGCGCCTCACCGGCGACGGCTACGAGGTGGAGCTGCGCATCCCGCTCAAGAGCCTGAAGTTTCCCGCGGGCGGCGAGCAGCGCTGGGGCTTCAACGTCATCCGCGTGCTCCCCGCCACCGCCGCGCAGGAAAGCTGGGCGCCGCGCCTGCAGAGCACGCCGTCGGAGCTGGCGCAGAGCGGAACGCTGCGCGGCATTCGCGGGCTGCGGCCGGGGCGCCTCTTCGAAGCCAACCCCACCCTCACCGCGCGCCGCGAGGGGAGCACCGGCGAGAACGGCTTCCGGCGCGGCCCCACCGAGCCCGACCTGGGGGTGAACGTCAAGTACGGCATCACCAGCGAGCTGACCCTCGACGCCACCATCAACCCCGACTTCTCCACCATCGAGGCGGACGCGGACCAGATCACCGTCAACGAGCGCTTCGCCATCTCGCTGCAGGAGAAGCGCCCGTTCTTCCTGGAGGGCGCGGACCTCTTCTCCACGCCGGAGACGCTGGTCTACACCCGCTCGGTGGTGGACCCGGCGGTGGGCGCGCGGCTCACCGGCAAGGTGGGGGCGCTGAACCTGGCGTACCTGGGCGCGGTGGACGAGGCCCCGCTCTCGCGACCCGCCCGCTTCGCCCCGCGCGCAGACCGGGCGGTCGTCCACATCGCGCGCGTGCGCCGCGACGTGGGCGCGTCGGGCTCCACGCTGGGGGCGCTCGCCACCAGCCGCCAGACCGGCGACGCCTTCAACCACGTGGCGGCGGCCGATGCGCGCATCCGCTTCGGCGGTGTGTACACGGCGGGCATCCTGGGCGGCGGGAGCTGGACGCGCTCGTGGGTCGCGGACCCCTTCGGGCGCGACTCGGCGGGAGCGCCCGGCGCGAGGCAGGCGGTGTCGACCGACGACGAAGTGGGGCACATCGCCAACCTCTACCTGGACCGCACGGGCCGGCGCTGGGGCTATCTCGCCACCCTGCGCGACGTCCCCTCCAGCTTCCGCACCGAAACCGGCTTCGTGCGCCGGCGTGGGATCACGGAGATCTCCGGAGGCAACCGCGTCTCCTGGTACGGCGCGCGCGGCGCCCTCCTCCAGCGCCTCGACCTGCGCCAGGGCGGCCGCCGCTACTGGGACGGGCGCGGCTTCTGGAGTGGTGACGAGGCCGTGGAGGGGTCGCTCTCCGTGGAGGCGAAGGCGTCGCTGCGCGGGAACCTGGAGGTCGAGCTGGGCGTGGACCGCGCCTTCTACACCCTGCACCTCGCCGACTACGCGGGCTTCTCGCGCACCGGCCCGGACGGCCGCACGGAGACCGGCGACTCGCTGATCGGGCCGAACCCGCGCATGGGCGGGCTGCACAGCATCTCGCTGCAGGCGCAGTCGTCGCACTTCAAGACCGCGGACATCGCCGTGGAGCTCTTCGCAGGCGCCACCCCCATCTTCGCGGAGGGTACGCGCGGCGCGGAGAGCGGCATCGCGGCCGCGGTGGAACTGCGCCCCACCCCGTCGCTGCGGGTGGACGGCCGGCTGCGCTACTCGGTCCTCCGCCGCGCCTCCGACGACTCGCGCTACTCGCGGGCGCTGGTGCCGCGGCTGCGCGTGGAGTACCAGCTCACCCGCGCCCTGGCCGTACGGGGTCTGGCACAGTACTCCGTCGAGGAGGTCGACGTCCTGCGCGCCCCGGACGGCGGCGAGTACCTGCGCGACGGCGAGCCGTTCCGCGTGCGCCGCGGCAACCTCCCGTCGTACTCGGAGCCGCAGCTCAACCCGCTGCGCCTGGACCTCCTCCTGAGCTACCGCCCCTCCCCCGGCACCGTCGCCTTCCTCGGCTACGGCCGCGAAGTCACCGACGACGAAGCCTTCCGCTTCGCCGGCCTCCAACCGCGCGCGGACGGGCTGTTCTTCAAGATCAGCTACCTGTTCCGCCGCTGAGGCTGTAGCACGGACGTAGAGATAGGGGGTGGGACCGCGGCCGCGGTCCCGCCTTTTATCTCCACACCTACGACAGACAGGGCGCTTTCACCCACTTCACCGAATTCGGTTGTCTACATCAGGCAGCAGGGCGTTGGACCAGTCCTCTGCCTCAGACTCGCGCGCTTCGTCCGCGGCCATCTCCGCGTACGCCGCCAGCAGGCCCGCTTCAACCACATGGGGCCGAACCAGTCCCTCGATGAACTGGCTGATGCGACGGGGCCCTACGGTCCGGTAGAGGCCGTCATAGACTACCTCGTCCATCGTGATGGTGAGCTTCTTCTGCACTTAGCACCTCCCGTTACTTGTACGTATAATATACGTACAAGCACCTCACCCACAGAAGGGGCTGAGCGGAGTCACAAGGAGGGGCCGATGCGCCAGTCGCTCACCGTCTCGTGCTCAGATCTGGTCGAAGACGGTTCTCCGGGGTTGGCCATTGTCGCCATCGTCCTCCAGCGCGGCGCGACGGCGGCGCAGTTCCGCGAAGACATCTTCGGCGGGAATTAAGTCCGCCGTGCCCGCCTCGATCTCAGCCAACCGGCGCCGGATCTCACCCTCCCACGCGTGCTCAACATCAGAGAGGCCGCCCGCTGCATCGTCGGCCTGCGGGGAGGTCGTCACTCCCAAACGGAGATCCTGCCCGACCGCGTCCCAGATTCCGGTCACTCCCCCCCCATCCGCTGAAGCGCGAGGAAAAAGAATGTGCAGTGACAATTATGCCCCTTCCGAGCCGAATCAAACAGCCCGGGAACGTAGCTCTTCATGCGCTGAGTCGTCACCTCGCTCCCAGAAAAATGGGCATGCGCGGCGTGGATGTCGCAAAGGCCTATGTAGAGCCGCAGGTTTCCGCGCCTATAGCAAACCCGCCCCTGGTTGCACGGGCAGTCTTCTCCTGCAGCCAAACGGCTACACAGTTGCCGCGTTCCGGGATCGCTCGGCACCACCGGCTGGTGGCCGAATTGAAGATCGGCTCGCCGCAATGGGACCTAAAGCACGGTTAATTGCCCACCTGACGCCTCTCGGATGACCCTCTGGATAATAGCCCCACGTGTGATTCTGCTGCTACGGTCGTTCGTTGCCTGAATCGAGGCCTTATAGTAAGCGAGCAACTCCGAATCGGCTTCATCCGATTCGTTGATAGATTCTACTCTCGCGAAGAACTTCTTCAACTCTGGGGCGACTGCTTCCGCCTCCGGAACGCGCGTACCTTTCACGAGGACACGATGAAGTTCAACTAGGGTCGAAAAAAGATCTGGTTTTCTCCAAACTCGGCTTCTAAGATCAAAATCTAGACTGTCGACATAGGCGAAAACGCAAGTGAGCTCTTGGGTGACACGTTCCCGCTCGCTAAATTCATCATTGAACCTCGCCAAGTACGCGTCGAGTTCGTCATCTCGGTTGAAGTATGTGGAAAGTATGGTCACAACGAGTGTCAACACGAAGCGCAGATCGTGCATCCGGCGAATGTCAGCTGCACTAAAGACCCGGTGACGCTCGAAGAACGGGTTTTCTGCTAGCGTCTCCCCAAACTTCTTGAAGTCGCCCTCGAATCGGGCGTTTTGTATCTCCATCGCATTCAGTGCATAGTTTGTCGAGTTGATCCTTGTAAATATCTCCTTAATTTCCGGAATTCCCATGGGTCCGAGGTCTCGTACTACCACGTCATACTCGAGAAACGCCATCTTCGCGTCCTCGGACAGGTTGGAGTAAGGTGGGATCTCAGCCGGCAGCTTCAGCTCTGAGGATGCGTGGAAATACTGGTAGAGAGTGGTGATGCGCTGCTGCCCATCAACCAGCATCTCTGTACCCTCTCCTGTCTCTGAGTCCACATGGCCGGCAGCAATGTAGATCTCTGGAAACGGATAAGCATCGAGCACTGTTCCGATGAAGGCTACTTTGTGCCGGTTAGACCAAACGAGGCGGCGCTGAAACTCAGGGCGTGGAATTAGTGCTCCGCTTCGGATCCCCGTCAGGAGCGTCCTAAGCTTACGGTTCGTGGCGGTCGTTCTCATGGCTGTATTCTCGCCTCCTCTTGGCATTCGCTTACGCAAATGCTCTGGTAACTCTCAAAGAAAAAATCCGAACGGTACAGCCCTGCAGCGATCTTGTACACACCGTATCGTCCGCTACTCGTAAGTTCGCTGAAAAAAGCCCACCATTCTGCCCCCAGTCGAAATGAGTTCGCCGGCGGAAGCTTGTCTGGACGGATCCAGCCGCGAAAGAGATAGTTCTTAAACTCGCTCTCCTGAGGCCAGTATCCTACTTGGTATCGATAGCGAAATACATCTTCCCAGATGCCGTCGAAGAGCCGGTCTGATACTACCGCCACGTCGATATCGGAAGTGTCTGTGAAGGGTCTATATCGCTTTCTACGCGCAATGCTGAATCCGAGCTTCGCGGAACCGACTAAGAACACTTGGTTCGGGTGAACTTGGAAGTGGTGGGCCACTTCCTCTTTCAATGAAAAAAACTGGTCATCTGGGAGGATGTACGCATCGCCAAAAGCGACATACTTCCTGACGAGTTGAGGCGGGTTCATAAGCGCAAGGTCGTTTTTAAACCTTGCTATTCGCTCTATGATGACCGGATCATCGGGCATTTGCCTCAAGCGCGTTGGAAGGTAAGGTAGAATAAAAATGAGGAGGTCGCTAAGACTGCGCTTAAGTGAAGCTAGCACGCACGCGCTCACCTTGTTAGCCCCTCGCGTTCAGTCTCGTCAGGCGGCCGAGGTAGTCGTCTAATTTAGCTGTCGATCTCAATCCCCCGCCACCAGCCCGCTCGCCACGAACGGCGCCTCGCACAGCACCGCAGGCTTGCGGTGCCGGAGCAAGAGCAGCCACTCGCGCACCGAGACGACGATCACCAGCACGGCGACGGCCATGAAGGCGAGCGCGACGACGGCGTCAAGGCGGTCGTTGAAGATCATGTGGCGCGCGTCGGCGAGGGTCTTGGCGCCGGGGGGGAGCTGGCCGGCGGCGAGCTTGTCGCGGATCATGGCGGCGTGGGCCAGGAAGCCCAGCTTGGGGTCGGCGGCGAAGACCTTTTGCCAGCCGGCGGTGAAGGTGACGGCGCAGAGCCAGGCGAGCGGCAGGAGCGTCGTCCAGGCGAAGCGCGCCTTGCCGCTTTTGATTAGCACCGTCGTCCCCACGCAGAGCGCGACGGCGGCCAGGAGCTGGTTGGAGATGCCGAAGAGGGGCCAGAGCGAGTTGATGCCGCCCAGCGGGTCCACCACGCCCTGGTAGAGGAAGTAGGCCCAGCCGAAGACGATCAGCCCGCTGGAAAGGACGATGCTGGGGTACCACGAGGTGCGCCCGAGCGGCTTCCACACGTGCCCCAGCAGCTCCTGCAGCATGAAGCGGCCGACGCGCGTGCCGGTGTCGATGGTGGTGAGGATGAAGAGCGCCTCGAACATGATGGCGAAGTGGTACCAGAGCGCCGACATCCCCGACCCGCCGAAGACGCCGCTGAAGATCTGCGACATCCCCACCGCCAGCGACGGCGCGCCTCCGGTGCGTGCCAGGAGCGTCGTCTCGCCCATCTGCGCGGCGAGGCGCGTCATGTCTTCGGGGGTGACCACGAAGCCCCAGGTGGCGATGGTGCGCGTGGCCGTCTCCACGGTGGCGCCCACCACGCCGGCGGGGGCGTTGATGGCGAAGTAGACGCCCGGCTCCAGGATGGAGGCCGCGACCATCGCCATCACGCCGACGAACGACTCCATGAGCATGGCGCCGTAGCCCACCAGGCGCGCATCGGACTCGCGCTCCAGCATCTTGGGTGTGGTGCCGCTGGCGACCAGCGCGTGGAAGCCGCTGATGGCCCCGCACGCCACGGTGATGAAGGCGAAGGGGAAGAGCTTGCCGCTGAACACGGGCCCCGTGCCATCCACGAACTTCGTCATCGCCGGCATGTGGATGACGGGGAGCGACACCAGGATCCCCACCGCGAGCCCCAGGATGGTGCCGATCTTGAGGAAGGTGCTCAGGTAGTCGCGCGGGCAGAGAAGGACCCACACCGGGAGCACGGACGCGACGAAGCCGTACGCGGCCATCAGCCAGACGAGCGTCGTCTTCTCGACGGTGAAGACGGCGGCCCACGCCGGGTTCCTGGCCACCCAGCCGCCGGCCACCACCGCCGCCATCACCAGCACCACCCCGATCGCGGATGCCTCGCCCACGCGGCCGGGGCGGAAGGCGTGCATCCACCACCCCATCAGCAGGGCGATGGGAATGGTGCAGGCGATGGTGAAGAGCCCCCAGGGCGAATGCGCCAGCGCGTTGACGACGATGAGCGCGAGCACGGCCAGCAGGATCGCCATGATGGCGAGGACGGCCACCATGGAGATCAACCCGGCGGTCGTGTTGATCTCCTCGCGCGCCATCTGCCCCAGCGACTTGCCGTCGCGGCGCATGGATGCGAAGAGGATGATGAAGTCCTGCACC